>JAWXVF010000005.1:0-43220 GCA_044425555.1 Eubacteriales bacterium | reverse complement strand
AACTTTCCCCTAAATGTGGATAGAGTGCTACAGATAAGGTTACTGTTTCTTCGTATGGAGCCCAGATATCTAAATCGTCTGGCACTTCGATTGGTGTACTTGTTCCTGTAGTAGAACCCGTGTCTTGGCTAGAACTACCACAACCGACCATGGTAAATACCATACTGGTTGCAAGAAGCATTGCTAATAATTTTTTTCTTTTCATTGTTCATCCTCCTAATTGTGTGATAACTACATTAATTGTATTGTTCATAGTATACTATTTAAAATGTTTCATTGCAAGTTGATATCTTTACATTGTTACAATATATTTACTATTTACTTGCATTCTGCAATTACTTCTATTAAGATATTCGTACAAGTTATGGTGATTATGAGAAAGAAGAAAGGAAGATTAAGAAGATGAAAAAGAAGATGGAAGTACAAAAAGTAGGAGTAATAGGGTTTGGTTTACGAGCAGAATGTGTGGTACATAATTTTAAGCGTTTTCAAATGCAAGCAGAAGTGGTAGCAATTTGTGACCCGAATAAAGAGGTTGTATTAAAGCGTTTAAAAACATTGGAGATTGATGAAGAGATGATTACTTTTTATGAAGATTATCATAAGATGATGAAAGAAGAATCATTAGATGGTGTAATGGTTGCGACTAATTGTGCCACACATACGGAGATTACTCGTGATATTGCCCAGTATAAAATACCGATTTTTGTGGAAAAACCAGTGGCAATTACAAAAGAACAAGTGGTAGAATTAGAGAAGTGTCAACAAGAATATAATCCTATCTCTCTTGTATCGTTTCCGTTACGTGCAACACCTTTATGCCAAAGAGCAAAAGAAATTGTAGAAAGCGGTGTGCTAGGAACTGTTTCCCAAGTACAGGCGATTAATAATGTACCCTATGCAAGAGTGTATTACCATTCTTGGTATCGAGATGATTCTTTGACAGGGGGGTTATTCTTACAAAAAACTACGCATGATATAGATGTGATTCAATATTTATTAGAGGATGTACCTACCGTGGTTTCTGCAATGGAATCAAAGGTCATCTACAAAGGAGAAAAGCCTATTGGTATTACGTGTCCAGAATGCGAAGAGTACCTAACGTGTCCAGAAAGTAGTCATACCATTAAGAATGGTTGCTTGGAAGGCGTGGACGGAGAAGGCTGCTGTTTTGCAAAGGATACAGGGAATCATGATAGTGCTACTATGTTAATGGAATTTTCTAATGGTGTACATGGTTTCTATACACAGAACTTTATAGCAAGAAAGAGTGCGGGGAAAAGATTGTATCGTATCATAGGATATTTAGCGACTCTTGAATTCGATTTTACTACAGGTGTAATACAGGTGTTCCACCATATGAAGAATGAAGTGGATACGATAACAGTTTGCACGGATGGTTTAAATCACTTTGGTGGAGATAAGGCGTTAGCAGAAAATTTTGTAGAGATTATGCAAGGAACTGGAACGTCTTTGGCACCATTAAGAACTGGAATAGAGAGTGCTAAGTCGTGTTTAATGGCAAAAGAATCAGCAACTACAAAGACGTTTGTTTCTAGAACGATGTAGAAATGGATACTAGAAAAAACAGATAAATAATCTGCATAGAGAATTTTGATGAAATCATGAATGTAAGGGCAATTATACTGACAATATACGACGACCTAATATTTGTACAAAGGACAATGTACATACCTAATATTTGTTCATGGAATAAACACATAATTTTATATACAATGTACAAACAAGGGAGGAGATAGAATGAAAAAAGAGAAAAAAACTCGTTGTACAAAGGAATATGTAGTAAGACGTATGAAAAGTGACTGGATGTTGTATGCTATGATACTTCCGATTATTGCGTGGTACATTATATTTGCATTCTTACCTATGGGTGGATTAACGTTAGCTTTTAGACAATTTCGATATGATACGGGGATTTGGAGTAGTCCTATTGTAGGATTTGATCATTTCGAAGCGATGTTTTCAGATAAGGATTTTTGGAATGCATTTAAGAATACCTTAATCTTTAGTTTTGGTAAGTTAGCGTTTCATTTTCCGTGTGCTATTATTGTAGCGATTTTATTAAATGAAATGGCAAATGTAAAAGCTAAGAAATTCTTTCAAACGGTAATCACCTTTCCTCATTTTATTTCTTGGGTGGTGTTGTCGGGGATTTTAATTAATATGTTTTCTTCATCTGGTACTATCAATCAAGTATTATCAATATTAGGGATGCAAAATATTTCGCCATTACTAGAAAGTAGTTCATTTAGACCGTTTATTTGGATTTCAAACATTTGGAAAGAAGTAGGCTGGGATTCTATTATCTATATGGCAGCCCTAGCAGGAATTGACCAACAATTGTATGAGTCAGCAAGTATTGATGGTGCGGATCGTTTGCAGAAGATGATTCATATTACATGGCCAGGAATTCGTGGCACTGTTTGTATTATGTTGATTCTACAAGTAGGTTCTATTATGGGTGGAGCAAGCTTTGATCAGATATTTAACTTATATTCTTCGCCAGTATATGATGTGGCTGATATTATTGATACATTAGTATATCGCTATTCGTTCGTAGTTGGTATGAATTTTGGGTATACTACTGCAGTAGGATTATTGAAATCATTAATTGGTGTAGTGCTAATTACGATTGCTAATAAGACGGTAACGAAACTAGGAGAAAACGGATTATTTTAATGAGTAAGGAGGTGCAGTGAGAGTGAAGATGAAAATTAAGAAAAAAGAACGTGTTACTATTTTTGATATATTTTTATATATTTTATTTGGAGTATTAGCTGTATTAACAATCTATCCTTTTTATAATGTAGTGATTATATCCTTTTCAAATACGATTGCAAGTGCTACCTATTCCCCGTATCTATTACCTTATGTAATTGATTTGACGGCGTATAAGACGATTTTAATGGATTCTGCATTTGTAAGTGCGTTAACAACAACATTATTTGTCACTATTGTGGGAACTACCTTAAACATGACATTTAGTGTAGTGGCAGCGTACGTATTATCGAAGAAGGAATTGCTTGGAAGAAACTTTATGTTAACTGCTATTTTATTTACTATGCTGTTTAGTGGGGGAATGATCCCTTCATACTTAGTGATAAAGGATTTGGGATTGGTAAATAATATATGGGTTATGATTTTGCCTTCCTTAATTAATACGTATTATTTAATTATTATGAAGAATTATTTTGCTAGTTTGCCTGTAAGTTTGGCGGAAGCAGCTAGAATTGATGGAGCTAATGAGTTTGTAATCTTGATAAAGATTTATCTTCCAGTATCAGCTCCGTTTATGGCAACGTTTTCTTTGTTCTATATGGTGGAACGATGGAATGAATGGTGGTTAGCATTTATCTATATTAATGATCAAGCAATTAAACCGTTACAAATCTATTTGAGAGAGATTTTAGTGAGTTTTAACTCGCAATTATCAACACAAGCCCAATCTATGTTAATGGGACAAAAAGTGTTTGTACAATCTATTCAAATGGCAGCTATTATTGTAACTATGCTACCTATTGTGTGTGTTTACCCGTTTGTACAAAAGTATTTTGTAAAGGGTATTATGATTGGCTCTATAAAAGAGTAATAATTTACATATATGAAAAGAAGGAGAAAAAAGTATGAAAAATGTGAAGAAAATGGTAGCATTAATGCTGACAATGTCTATGACTGCAACTTTATTTACAGGGTGTGGCTCAGCAGATAGTGGAAGTGCAAGTGGAGGTGGTTCTACAACTACGAATGAATCAGGAATTCCTGAAGTGGATCTTACACTAGCAATATGGGGAGTGGATACAGCAGTATCAGATCCTAATGATCCGATATTAGAGATTATTAAAGAGAAGACAGGTGTTACTATTGTTCCACAAAATATTACTTGGGATGATGCAACCGAAAAAACAAAGTTGTGGGCAGTAGCTGGGGAGTTACCAGATGTATTTGCAGGAGATTTTGTGGGAAGTTCCTTTTATTTTGATTGGATAGATCAAGGAGTGTTACAACCATTGCCAGATGATTTGTCTGCATATCCAAACTTAGAGGATTATTTAAGTAATATGGAAAAGGCACAAGCGGCTATGGTAGATGGAAAATATTACATGATTCCTCGTCAAACATATGAAGATGTTACGTGGACTGTTAGTGATCGTAACATAGCTTACCGTTGGGATCTAGCACAGGCAGCAGGTATTACAGAGGAACCAGAAAATTGGGATGAATTCCGTGAAATGATTACAGCTATTATTGCAACTGATCCAGAGGGAAAAGGGATTACTGGACTTACAGCTTTACAGCCAACAATTCTAGCGAGTTATATCTTCCAATATGGAGGGATTTTTAATGGTAAATGGATTGCACAAGATGGAGAATATATGCATGGATATTTTGCGGGAGACCTTCTAGCAGTTATGCAATTAGGTAGAGATATGTATCAAGATGGTACTATTGAACCTGATATTATTTTACAGAAAATGGATACTGCCCAAGATAAATTTTTACAAGGGAAAAGTGCTGCTATATTATATGCGACTGGTGCAGAAGAGATTTATAATTATGCAGGAAGTTCCTGGGAAGAACTTTATGGACATAGTATATTAGAAGATATAAAAATAGCTAAAATATATCCAAGTTCAGATGGAAACTCATACTATTGTTTGGGAACAGAAGCGTGGTCGGAAACATATATTTCGTCAAATGCTACGGCGGAAGAAGTGGATGCGATTTGTAGATTACTAGATTTTTACTATTCGGAAGAAGGACGTAACCTTATGATTGGTGGTATAGAAGGAGAAGATTACGATATGGTAGATGGAAGAATGGTAATGAAAGAAGGTGTTAGCCTTCCTGATAAATATTCGTTCTTTAATAATAATTCACTACCTTCATTGGGAATTTGGAATCCGTCTATTTATGACTTGTCGTACCCATCAACCAAACCAGATGAGTTTCGTCAGTTAACACAAGAGCGTCACCAAGATGCACTTGATAATGGAACATTACCAGAGTATAATGATGCAATTAGCTTATTGTATACACCGTTAAAAGCGTCGTTTATTATTAGTCCGGAAGATGATTTCTTTGAAATTATTTCAGATACTAGACCCGTTGAAGAAATGGTTGCTGAATTAATGGCTGATTATGAAGCAGCAGGTTTATCAGAAATGATTGAAGAAGTGAATGCTGCGGCTGTAGAAGCTGGTATTCCAATGCCTTAAGGTTGTGTGACGTAAGAGAATTAAATGAGTAAAGTAAAGTGTTTTCCCTTTTTAGAAAGAATCTATTTCTAAAAAGGGATTTTCTATGAAATACTTACAATTAAACGCTAATAAACAATGGAAAACTAGTGATTAATATGTTATGATAGAAAGAAAAAGAAATGGAGATTACAATATGTTACAATTTGAAATGTTTTTGGCAAGTAGTTTAGAAAAAGTGTTCGCTGATGAAAGACCTAGTACATTGGTGAATAGAGAGTTTACTGCATTGAAAGGGGATACGATTACAGTTCAGCTTGTCTATAAAAAATTTGACAGTAGAGCTTGTGTACCAAATCTATATTATCAAGTTGCAGTAGAAGGTGCACCTAATGGTTATGCTATTAGAATGGTAGAATTAATGCCGTCTAATGTACCTTGTGTAGGTGGAGCAGATGATAATTATATGCGAAAAACACCAGGGATGTATCCAGACTTATTAAGCCCTTCTGATGGAGTTATTAAATTATTGACTCATCAATATCGAAGTGTATGGATTGACTTACCAATTGAAGATGTGAAGAAAGGCGAGTACCAAGTGAAGATTAAGGCGACTCCAATTCCTGATATTTATAATCCACGTCCTGATGAAGTGATGAAAACAGAACAATCCTATGAAGAAACGATTACCATACAAGTGCTAGAAGCACAATTACCAGAGAGTCAGTTAATACATACGGAATGGTTTCATGTGGATGGAATTGTGGACTACTATGGAGTCGAGGTATTTAGTGAAACGTTTTGGGAATATACAGAGAATTTTATAGCATATGCATCACATAATTGTGCGATGAATATGTTGTTGACTCCAATCTTTACACCACCACTTGATACTAAAATTGGAGGGGAACGAACGACTATACAATTAATAGGAGTGGTACAAGAGGGAGAGCAATATACTTTTGATTTTAAGAATTTAGTGAAATGGTGTGAGATCTGTAAAAAGCATGGTGTAAAATATTTAGAAATCTCCCATTTCTTTACGCAATGGGGTGCTTATAAGACACCGAAGATTGTTGCAACTGTAAATGGAAAAGAAGAGAAAATATTTGGTTGGCACGTATCAGCACAAGACCCAACGTATAAGAATTTCTTAGGACAACTTATGCCACAATTGTTAGAGTGTTTACAAAAGAGTGGATATGGTAAAGAAGGGTTATACTTCCATGTATCGGATGAACCTGTAGAAGAGCATATGGAAAGTTATCAAAATGCCAAAGCGTTGGTGAAAGATTTGTTAAATGGATATAAGATTATTGATGCATTAAGCAGTGTAGACTTTTATAAGAGCGGTTTAGTGGAAATTCCTGTACCAGCTAATGATCATATTGAACCATTTATGTCAGAAGATATTGATGAAAGATGGGTTTATTATTGTATAGCACAGAATTACTTGGTGCCAAATCGCTTCTTCGCAATGCCAAGTGCTAGAAATCGTATTATGGGTGTATTGATGTATCAATATAATGTAAAAGGATTTTTACACTGGGGTTATAATTTCTATAACACACAATATTCCATTGAATCAATCAATCCATTCATGACAACAGATTGTGGAATGGCATTTAATTCGGGAGACGCTTACCTAGTATATCCTGGTAAGAATGGAGAAGTACTTGGTAGTATCAGAAATGAAGTACAGATGCAAGCAATTCGTGATTTGTCGGCGTGTCAGTTATTAGAATCTTTAACGGATAGACAAACAGTACTAGACATTATTAATAATGATTTGGGATATGAGATGACCTTTAAACAGTATCCAACAAGTGATTATTACTTGTTTCACGTAAGAGAACAGATTAACAAGAAGATAGCAGAAGTAATGTAAATTAGAATTAGTGCAGAAAACGATAAAATCTTAAGAATTTACAAGATTTTATCGTTTCTTTTTGTTATAATAAGAAGAGTTACGATAGATTTGATAAAACATATTCGTCTTAAGTAGAAGTTATAAAGGATCGGAAATGAAGAATTTAAAAGAATTATCCATTACAAGACAATTTTTGTTTATTATAGTATTAGCAATGGTTTTTAGTGTATTTATGTTATTCTATGTCTTTGTAAAATTACAGAATTTGTCAATAGAGAATGTGAAAACTTTTGCACAAATAGAAGTAAGTGAATTAAATACAAGAGTAGTGGAGTTATATAATATGGTAGATTCTATTTGTGTGGCAATTCAATTCGATGAGGTGATGTTAAATATGCTAGAGAATCCGTATACTAGTGAGTTCTACTCGCAAGTAAAGTCGAGTAATACAAAGATGACAGGGTTTAAATCAGCTAATTCTTATGTAATGGATATTGCATTAGTAGGAGAGAGGATGAAATGGTCATCTTATTTAAGTAGAGAGATTCTAGAGGAATTTCATAATCGAGTGGAGAATATATATTTGTGGGAGAATCTAGGGAATCTTGGATATGAGTATAGAGGAATGCATTCTACTATAGTAAGAACTCCCTCTACCTTGGTGATTGGTAGACCGATTTATAGTATCTATCCAAACATTGCAAGAAAACGAATAGGAACGAGTGTGATATCCATTGATATAGAAGAGGCCATCGATAACCCTTATAGTGAAGAATTAGATCATACATTCTATTTGTTAAATGCTGATAAAGAATTGATATTTCCATATAATGAGAATGGAGAAGGAAGTATTATTGATAAAAGTGTTCAAGAGTGGATTGGAGAAGAGGAATCTTTTTATATAGAAATAGATGCACATTTGGTGTATATTACGTATTTAGCAGAGCTTAATATGTATACGGTATCTTGCTTTAATACGGGCAATATGAAATCTGGTATGATGAAAACAATTTTTTCTATTGCAATTGCCATTGCAATTATTTTCACAGTACTTACGATATTTATGATTATAGCGCTTTTATATATTGTGCAACCTATAAATCGTTTTTATAAGTATATTCAACAAGTGAAGGATAATGATTTTCTGTTACCAGATAGTAGGGTGGCATTAAGTGGATGCCAAGAGATTAATTCTATTAATGCTATATTTAATGAAGTAATCAATAAGAAAGATGAATTGAGTAAAGAATTAAATGAAACAACTGTTTGTATGTATGAAACAGAATTGGGTCGTTCGAGGGCAGAGTTGGAATTCTTGAACAGTCAGATCAATCCTCATTTTCTCTATAATACGTTAGAAATGATTAGGAATATTGCAATTGAATCTAATGTGGAAGAGATTCCTGCGATTACTACTGCTATGGCAAAGTTATTTCGTTATAATATTAAAGGTGAAGATCTAGTATCTCTTTCGAAAGAATTAGAGATTGCAAAAGCCTATTTGGATATTCAATCTACTCGCTATAAGAATAGATTTGACTTAGTATATGGTGTTAGAGAAATTACGCTACCTATTCTAGTCCCTAAATTAATTCTACAACCTCTAATTGAAAATGCTATCTTGCATGGGTTGGAACCGAAAACGGAAGAAGGGGTTCTATTTATTTCCTCTAAATTAAAAGAAGATGTATTGATTATTGTAGTGCAAGATGATGGTGTGGGAATGAGTGTAGATAGATTACAAGAAATACAAAATGCGTTAAATGCAGTAGAGGGAAATGAAAATAAGAAATATATAGGTTTGTTAAATGTAGAAAAGAGAATAAAATTGCATTATGGTAATAATGCTAAAATTGTCATCATAAGTGAATTGGGAAGTGGGACAAAAGTGAGTATTATCTTACCGATTAGGAAAGGGATAAAAACGAATGTTTAAAGTCTTATTAGTAGATGATGAAATTCGAATTACAGAATATTTAGAAAAGCAAATACCCTGGAAAAGGTTATCTTTTGAGGTGGTGCAAGTTGCACAAGATGGCTTAAGTGCAATGGAGTATTTGAGAGAGAATGTGGTTGATTTAGTAATTACGGATATCAAGATGCCTAAGTTAAGTGGATTGGAGTTATGTAGAGAAATCAAAGGAATGAATTCTTCTATTTGTATGATTATCATTAGTAGCTACGCAGATTTTTCTTATGCTAAAGAGGCAATGAAAGTAGGAGCACTTGGATATTGCCTAAAGCCTATTGAATATGATGAATTGGTAGGGTTGTTACGAAGTGTTAGTAAAAAGTTGTCAATACGCATAAAGTTGGATTATAATGATTTTATAGATGGCATTGAAGAAGAAAATACAGAAGTAATCTATAGATTTCTTGAAGAAAATGCATTGCATTCTAGAGGGTGTTATCTAGCTATTTCTGATCATATTCCAGAGGAAGTAGAGATGGTTGAAACAGCAGTTCGTATTAAATTAAGCAAATATAAGTATTTGTACTTTTGCAATGAACCATTTGAACAAGTAGAAATAGAAGAATGTATTGCTACTATACAGGATGTGGTAGGAGTAGGAATTTATCCAAAGCTAGTAGAAGTAAAGGATTTAAAAAAAGCGATTGATGAAACTTTGATTATGTCGTATCAATATTTTATTACAGGAAGAAGTACTATTTGTAACGAATGGATTGAGAATCAGATTACTACAAAGTTTATGGATGAGTTGATGAGTCATTTAGAATCAACAGATAGTCTGCAAGAATTTATTTATCAGTTATTAGATTCTAATTATACTGAAGTGCTAAATATTAATACAGTGTTTATGTTGATTAATCGAATTTATTTTAGTAATCTAATTGACAGTGATTTTTATGTAGATGCTTATTTATTTGGATATGAGCAAATTATTGGGAATTATAATGATTTGCAGGAATTATTAGATGAGTTGGTAGAATATATTAGTAAAATGAGTGGGTGTATAGAAGAAGAAGTGGAAGAAGAGCAGTATTCTGTAACTTTTTTGAAGATTGTAAAATACTTAAATGAACATTATAGCGAAGATATTTCATTAAAAAACATTGCAAAACTCTTTTATTTAAATGCCAATTACTTGAGTCAATTATTTAAGTTAGAAACAGGGATAACATATTCTCATTACATAACAGAGCTTAGAATAGGAAAAGCAAAAGAATTAATACAAAAAACAGATTTTACATTAAGTGAAATAAGTGATCAGATTGGATTTAACGATTATTTTTATTTTAGTAAGAAATTTAAAAAAGTAGTAGGAGTAACACCGAGTAGCTATCAAGAAAATTATATGAATGAATAAAATATTTCATGAATTTTGTGGAAAAGATGTGGGAATTAGTTGACATATGACAATGTAAGACTGTATGATAACTATAGATAATCATATAATGGAAAATGTAAGTGGAAATGGAGAATATGATTGAATCAAAATTATGAGAAGTTACACAAACAATTTAATCGTTTTATTTATTCTGGATATGAGTATAAGATCAATTGTGAGGAAGAAAAGATAGAAGTGACATATCATTTTGTAATAGAAGAGTTAGATGAATTTCGTCCTTCATGGGAATTTCCTTACTGTATTACTATAGATGATACAATCAAAGAGGCGTTAGAGGAATTGATTTTTTCCCTTGGAATGGTGGAATTAATTAGTTATTGGAAATTAACGTGTGCACCAACTGTTGTAGTGGAATGTGGAGTATTAAGTGAAGAACAGATTCAATGGTGGAAGAAGTTGTACTTTCATGGTCTTGGAGAATTCTACTATATTAATGGGATTACAGAAGTTACCAAAGAGAACTTTATGAATCTAGAATGTGAGGTTTCTTCTATTAATAAGGAGCATAGGGAATGCAGTCAAGAAGTGGCAGGAACACCGATTGTAGTACTACCTACACAATCAGGATATCTTGTGCCTATTGGTGGTGGAAAGGATTCCGTTGTTTCGCTAGAATTCTTACATAGTCTAAATGTGCCAGTGACAACGTATAGTGTGAATCGTATTCAAGCTGTCAGGGAAGTAATTGAACTTGATTATGAGAAAAAATCTGATATTCTTGCAAGAAGAACATTAGATAGTAAGTTAATAACCTACAATCAGCAAGGATTTTTAAATGGTCATACGCCATTCTCGGCAATTGTTGCCTTTTCATCTGTACTTACTGCATTGTTACATAATATAGAGTTTATAGCGTTATCTAATGAGTCTAGTGCCAATGAATCTACGGTAAGAGATTCTCATGTGAATCACCAATACTCTAAGAGTGTAGAATTTGAACATGATTTTCGTAAGTATCTAACTTGGATTTTAGATACGAAGATTACTTACTTTAGTCTGTTACGTCCTTTAGCAGAGGTACAGATTGCAAAATTATTTGCCGCTCATAAGAAGTATCATGGCGTATTTCGAAGTTGTAATGTAGGTAGCAAGCAAGGAATCTGGTGTGGGAATTGTCCTAAGTGTTTATTTGTATATATGATTTTGCTACCATTTCTTACAGAAGAAGAGTTGATTACTATATTTGGTGAGAATCTCTTGGAAAAGGAGTCGATGGATCAATTTTTTAGGGAATTAGTAGGAATTCATGAGAATAAACCATTTGAATGTGTAGGTACAAGGGAGGAAGTAATCTGTGCAATTCGCTATTACAGCACGCATACTAAGAGAAGGAAAGAGCGTTTATTAGAGAAGTATGAGGAGTATTTAGAGAAACAAGGAAATGGATTAGAGAAAATGTTACAAGATTGGTATCTAGATCATAATGTTACAAAAGAATTGGAAGTAGAGCTAAGGAGAGTATTAAACCTTGAAGATTGTTGATCGGTTACAGAATAAGAAAGTAATGATATGGGGATATGGAGTAGAGGGAAAAGCTACAGAAGAATTTATTCGGACACATTGTGAAGTGAACGTGTTAGAAATCTTTGAAGGGAGTGAAGAAGAAATCTATTTCAGTGAGTATGATTATATTGTAAAAAGTCCAGGGATTCCTTGCAAGAGTTCTTATAAACAATTGGTGTCACAAACATCATTGTTTCTAGAAGAGTTTCGCAATCAAGTGATAGGGGTTACAGGGACGAAGGGAAAGAGTACCACATCATCACTTCTCTATCATACCTTAGAACAATGTGGAAAAGAAGTGTTATTAGTGGGAAATATTGGATTACCTTGCTTGGCTCGATATGATGATATTACAAAAGATTCTATTATTGTCTTTGAGCTATCTTGCCATCAACTAAGAGATGTCACTTGTTCTCCTCATATTGCTGTGTACTTGAATCTGTATGAAGATCATTTGGATTATTATGGTACGATGGAATCGTATCATAAGGCGAAATCTAATATCATATTATATCAAGAAAAAGACGATTATAGTTATGTAGGGGAAAATGTACCAAGTATAAGTGCAAAATCTAGAGTAGAATCAATGGTTTATAAGGTAGAAGAATTAATTATAGATGTTTTACAAGGGGAACATAATCAGTATAATGCAAGAGTGGTGCAGATTATGTTAGAGAAACATTTTCACATTGCGATTGAGAAGAGTAGAGAAGCTATGAATACGTTTCGGGGTCTGTCACACCGTTTAGAATACATAGATACAATAGAAGGTATTAAGTACTATGATGATTCTATTTCCACTATTTGTCAGTCCGCTATACAAGCAGTAGAAAGTGTAGAACGTGCAGGTAGTGTGTTGATTGGAGGAATGGATCGAGGGATTGATTATTCTGATCTAATTGAATTTATGAAAACGAATGAAACAGTACTATTTATCTGTATGTATGAATCAGGAAGAAGAATTTATGAGGAAGTAAGAGAGTGTACAAATGTATATTACGTAGAAGGACTTGAAGAAGCAGTGAAGCTTGCCAAAGAGGTAACACCGAAAGGGAGTGCGTGTATTTTATCACCAGCAGCAGCTTCTTATGGTTATTTTAAGAATTTTGAAGAACGAGGGAATTGTTTTAAAGAATTAGTACGGTGTTAGAATGCATATGAGGTATGAAAATGAAAGTATCATCAAGAAGAATGTTGTTATTTGCTACGATTATTGCAAATATTATTTATATATTGTGGAGAATATTTTGTACTATTCCTAATGATAAAGGGTGGTTTTCGCTAATATTTGCCATAGGCTTATTGATTGTAGAAATAGTGGGTATGTTTGAAATGTTTGTTCATTTCTATGGAATGAGTGATTATAAAATACCAGAAATCCCTGTAATTGATTATGATTTGTATCCAGAAGTGGATATTTTTATTGCTACTTATAATGAACCGGTGGATTTGGTGCGTAAGACTATTTATGGTGCGAAGCACATAAGATATCCTGATAAGAAGAAAGTACATATTCATGTGTGTGATGATGGCTCTAGAGAAGAAATGCGTTTGCTATGTGAAGAAATGGGTGTTTCCCATATTACAAGAAAAGAGCATGATGGAGCAAAAGCAGGTAACTTAAATAATGCTATGAAATTTACGAATGCTCCTTATATAGTAACGCTTGATGCAGATATGATTCCTATGCATGATTTTCTAATGGCAACAGTACCTTACTTTTTGAAAAATGCACAAGCTAAGAAAAATGGAGAAAAGCAAGAGCATCAAAAGATTGGATTTATTCAGACACCGCAATGTTTTTACAATACTGATTTATTTCAATTTAATCTTCATTCAGAAGGACGTATTCCTAATGAACAAGATTACTTTTACCGTGATATTCAAACCGCTAAGAATGCGTCTAATACCGTAATTTATGGTGGAAGTAATACGATTTTATGCAGAGAGGCTATTGACGAAATAGGTGGGTTTTATACGAATTCTATTACAGAAGATTTTGCTACAGGAATGTTAATTCAAAGTAAAGGGTATGTTTGTTATGCCATTAGTGATGTCTATGCTTCTGGGTTATCTCCAGATGATCTAAAGAGCTTGATTAAACAAAGAGAACGTTGGGGACGTGGTTGTATTCAAACAGGTCGTAGAGTAAATCTTATATTTATGAAGGGATTAACTTTTGGACAGAAGATTAGTTATCTGTCTTCTATTAGCTATTGGTATGCTAGTGTGAAACGATTCTTTTATATTATGGCCCCTATTGTATTTGCTGTATTTGGGATCCAAGTAGTAGATTGTACCTTAATTGAAGTGTTATGTTTTTGGCTTCCGACCTATTTACTAACTAGTACATCTCTTAAGAAAATGTCAGGAAATATACGAAATACAAGGTGGACTAATGTATACGAAACGATTATGTTTCAATCCATGATGTTTTCCGTTATTTTTGAAACCTTTGGTATTTCTAAGAATAAGTTTTCTGTAACGAGGAAAGATAAGAATCAAACTTCGGATTCTAGTTATCGACTGAAGCAAGCAATTCCGTTTGTAGGATATATCATTCTGTCTATTATTGGTATCTGCAATATGGTGTATTATACTTTTGTTACAGGTACTAGTGAATTTGTTGTTGTACTTTTCTGGTTAATAGCGAATCTATTTAATTTAGCTATGGTGATTTTCTTCCTAGCAGGTAGAAAGCAGCTTAGAAGTTCAGAGAGATTTGTAGCACGATTAGATTGTGTAGTCACACAGGATACGCTACATATGGAATGTTCTACAGTAGATGTATCGGAAACAGGATTTTCTTTTGTATCAAGCGTACCAGAGTATATTGACCCTGATCAAACGTTTGAGATTGTATTTACTATGGATGCAGGTGATGAAGTGTATACTTGTAAGACAAACGGTAAAATTGCTCAGGTTATTCAAACAGGTGATAATTGGAAATATGCGTGTTCTTTAGTAGAAGAAGATAGGCTTGTATTAGATCAATGGTACTTAATGGTACATGACAGAGTGCCATCGTTACCACAAACAATAGAAGGTTCTTTAGGTTTTTATGAAGATTTAGAAGTGAATATTAAAAAGCGTGTACAAAGCACTCCGTTTTTCAATCGTAAAACAGCTAGAATGTATATGAATGCACCAGTAGTAACGGAAAATGCGGGTGTGGTTACTATGAAAAATTTTAATTATAAATATATGTTAGCAGAGTTTCAAGGAACGTTTGATCCTCCGTTGAATATGGCAATTAAAATAGCGGAGGGAGTTATTTTAAGGGGAACGTTGAGCGATGGAGTTCCTGTAAAAATGGGGCAGTTATATACTGTAGATAATATTAGTATTATTATGAGTGATGGTAAGAAGCGTAAGAAGTTGATGGAATGGTTGAAGCAAGTGGCTTCTATTAATATGATGGTAGAAGCACCTAAGGTACAAACCCAAGTGGTGGGGGATGATGAAGAAGATTTAATGCAACGTGTGTGATGAAAGAGGACTTATTTGAGTTTTTAATAGAATGGAGAATCTATGAGAAGGTATAGGGATAGTATAATTGTTTTAGGTATATGGATGTGCTTAACAATCATGAACGGCACCACCATACACGCAAGTGAAGTGAGTAATGGTGAGGAGGAAGAGGAAGAACGTGTGGTATATGATCTTCCGTTATCAGTAGACTTTCAGCCTACAGAGTATGAAGTGGTCTATGCTCAAGAGAAGATTACTACTAGAGAATTACAAATTTCCATTACTGGGGAAACTCCGGAAAGTTTTGTCTATCTACATCAAAATGCTAAGAGTGATTGGTCGGATTATAATGCTTTTGGGTTATATGTAGAAAATGATAGTGAGAAGGAGATTTGTCTAACTTTTCACATTCAAGTAGAAGGGGGAGAGAATGTAAATCTTGCCAATGGTACTATTGTTTTGTTACGAGAGAATACGGCTGTATTTGAAGAACATAGTGAAGAAGTGGAGTTAGAGCCTTATCAGGGAGTTGCAGTACAAGATAATTTTATCTATATAGAAGCTGGTTTTCAAGGAGAATTAATTATTCCCTTTTATGGCATACAGAATAAAGAGGTTGGTAGTGAACTATTAGATCAATATAGAGAATTATTTTCCTCGCTATTTGATGAGGAAATCAATAATAGTATTTTGGATAAAGAATCTTTAGAGAAGATAGAATCGTGGGGAATTACGGTAATTCCTAATGGATCTGAGGAGCAAGTTTTTTATATAAGGGAATTAGCGCTGTTACATAAAGAAAATCACGACTATCTTACTGCGTTACAAAAGTATAAAACACAAGGGGAATCTATTCTTCATATTCCTAATATGGGAGAGGCAATAGGGAGATACCATATTGAAGGTGCAGTGGGAGAAACGTATTATTTACAAACAGAAGATGGTAACTTAGTAGAAGGTGTTACTATTTCTAATGAGGGATTGTTAACAGTAACACCAGATGCAAAGGAGCAGATGATCTATGTGTATTCCTTATTAGAACAAGGATTTATCTTAGAGCAAATGGTTATGCTTGATCTACAATGGATGGAGTACGAATTAGATGATGAGGGAAATCCGTATTATCTCTTGCCACCAATGGAGGAGGATTCCTTTCAGTCTGCTAGATCACTACTACGGTTTTCTGATTTTGTAATGGTGATTAGTATAGTGCTTCATCTAAGTGCGGTGGTGGTGTTGATTTTGTACCATGTAGTTCGATGGAATAAGAGAAGGAGAGGATAAGATTATATGTTATTTACAAGTGTTACTTTTTTATTCTATTTTCTACCATTAATTTTAATAATTTATTATATGTTTCGTAAGAATATGTTAGCTAAAAACATTACTTTATTAGTGTTTAGTCTATTATTTTATTCTTGGGGAGAACCTATATTTGTATGGATTATGATCGCTTCTATTATTGTGAATTATGGTTTGGGAGTTTGGATTGATTTAAAAAGAGAAGATAAGAAGGAATCTTTATTGATTTTAACTCTTATGTGTGTATTGAATTTAGGGATTTTATTTATCTTTAAGTATTTAAGTTTTAGTGTGGGAATTGTAAATGGTTTATTGGGAGCTCAGATGAGGATTCCGCAGATTGCATTACCTATTGGAATCTCTTTCTTCACTTTTCAAGCGATGTCTTATGTAGTGGATGTGTATCGAGAAGATGCGAAAGTACAGAGAAATCCGTTTTATTTAGCGTTATATATTTCCTTTTTTCCGCAGTTAATAGCAGGTCCTATTGTATGTTATCAGACCATTGCAGATCAGTTGTCGAATCGAGTAGAAACACCAGATAAGATAGCCATTGGTACGTGCCGTTTTATGACAGGATTTTGCAAGAAAGTATTGATTTCTAATAATATGGCAATAATAGTTGATCAGATTTATGGATTGAATCAACTTGGTGGAATACCAAGTACATTGGCTTGGATGGGTGCTTTTGCTTATACATTACAAATCTTTTTTGACTTTTCTGCCTATTCTGATATGGCAATTGGATTAGGACTTATTTTTGGATTTAAGTTTGAAGAAAACTTTAATTACCCTTATATTTCTAAGTCTATAACAGAGTTTTGGAGAAGATGGCATATTTCATTAGGAACATGGTTTCGAAATTATGTATATATTCCATTAGGTGGTTCTCGAACGAAGAATAAGGATCTTATGGTACGAAATGTATTAATTGTGTGGATGTGTACAGGTGTGTGGCATGGTGCGAACTGGACGTTTGTAATTTGGGGAGCTTATAATTTTGTCTTTATTTTTACAGAAAAGTTATTAGATTTTGATAATCTAAGAATACCAAAGTGGATGAAACATATATACGCCTTATTGGTGATTAATTTAGGATGGGTTATTTTTCGATCTGAAGATACGCTATCTTGTGCATACTATATTGCCTCTATGATGGGGTTATTAGATGGAATATGGAGCAATTATACGTTTATGTTCTTTAGAGAGTATGGTTTATTTATGTTAGTTGCTATTGCGTTCTCTATGCCAATAGGGAAGCGAATGAATAAGTTAGTAACAGATGGTTCTACAGTGGCTGCTGTATTGCAATATGGTTACCCGATTGTAGTGTTTGTACTGTTTCTTGCTTCTGTTAGTTACTTAGTGGTGGGAAGTTATAATCCATTTATATATTTTAACTTTTAGAGAGGGGAGAGACAAATGCATCAAATATTAAGAACAAGAAAATTCACAGCATATATTTTTTATGTCTTTATTATATTTTTTTCTACAATCAATCTCTTTTTTAGTATCTTGCCTGTTACTATAACAATCGCAGAAGAATTTGGGGAGAAAGAAACGAGTTTAAAGGAAAAAATTATTAACATAGAAGGATCTATGAATGACAATATTATTATGAAGAATGGATTTATTGAATTTTATGGATTCGTACAAAGAATATTGTATAAGAAAGAATATGGTAATTTTGAAATTGCTAAGGATTTTGATGGAAAGTTACATTATGTATATTTTGCTACAGAATCTAATCCAGTAACGGGAATTGGCAGTCGTACGGTTGCATTAGAAAAGTTAGTAGAGGAATCAGGTGGACAGATGCTCTATGTAATGCCTCCTGATAAGATAGTAGAAGGGGTAACAGAATTTCCTATAGGAATGCCTCATCCATATGATAATGAAACCGCTACAAACTTCTTAGAACATATTGGAGTGGAGGGAGTGGATTATCTGGATTTGAGAGAAGAGATATCTAATAGTGGTATAGAGTCAGATGAATATTTCTATGATACCGATCATCACTGGACAATTCCTACTGCATTTTGGGCATTTACACAAATAGTAGATTTTATGGAAGAGGAATATGGTGAGAATCTTGATCCCGATGGATTTTATAGAAATATAGATCATTATAATCAAATTGTATACCCAGAATCTTTTCTAGGATCAATGGGACGTCAAGCAGGAATTATTTATAGTGGGATTGATGACTTTGTGCTAGTATATCCTAAATTTTCTACAGAGTTTACCTTTATGGCTAATAATAACGATAGTACAATCACTTTTCCAATAGGTGAATTTGAGAATACCTTAATTCAAGCTAGTAAATTTACAGGGGAACAAGATATTATGAGTATTGAATCGGATAAATATTTTGCGTATTTAGCAGGAAATTATCCGTATGTAGAGATAGATAATCTGAAAAATTACAATGGAATAAGAGTGTTATTTATTAAAGATTCTTACTTTGTTCCAGTAGCCGCTTTTTTTGCTAATGTATGTTCAGAAGTGGATTTAATAGATCCTAGATTTTATGATGGGGATATTGAAGAGAAGATTAGAAAAGAGCATTATGATTATGTAGTGGTGGGGTATTCTGCTCCTAATTTAACGTATGAATTTTTTCCTTTTGGTAGAACTCAATAAGGGCACACCAATTCTTCACAATTATCACACATTTACTTGTTATATTATAATAAGGCAAAAGGAGAGGCTCTATGTCTCTCCTTTTCTACATGGATAGGCATAGAATCTGGAGGATAAAAGAATGGTAGATGGAAAAAGATGTATTCTAATTATTGATGATGAAGTAAAGATGGTGCGTGCGTTAAAAGATTTTTTGCAAGCCAATCAATTTTATATAATGGAAGCAAATGATGGAGAAAGAGGTTTAGAAATTTATTATGAATATGCTAGAGAAATAGATTTGATTCTATTAGATGTGATGATGCCAATTTACGATGGATATGAAGTGTTAGCAGAACTACGTAAGAATTATTCTCTTACACCAATTATTATGTTAACAGCACGAGAAGGAGAGCGTGATCAGATTAAAGGTTTAGAAAATGGTGCAGATGACTATATTATTAAAAATTTTTCTCCCACCTTGCTATTAGCTAGAATTGATGCTGTGTTACGAAGAGTAGGAAAGGGAAATGTAAGTGAATTACAATGTAGTGATATGCGAATGAATATTACTACTAGAGAATGTTTTCTAAAGGATAACGAAATTGAATTAACGAAAAAGGAGTTTGACTTACTATATTGCCTAGTAAATAATCAAGGAATTGCTTTCACAAGGGAACAATTATTAAATGATGTATGGGGATATGATTATGAGGGAGAAGATCGTACGATTGATACGTATATTAAACAAATTCGGGCTAAGATAAAAGAGAGTAGAAACGTTATTAGAACGGTACATGGTATAGGATATCGCTTAGAGGTTGGGCATGAAGATTAGTATTACCATACCTGTGAAAAAATTGTGAAAACATATCAAACGGGTAGTGAAAAATTGACACTTATTAATAGTATGATATAATAACATGACAATATCAGTGTGAATTGAGAGGAGGAGGAAGTGGAAGGTGATAAAATAGGAAAAACACTAAAGTCCATAAATGTAAGCATGGAAAAGCAAGTGAATAAAACGTTGAAAAAAATGGACTTAAGTTTAACACAAGGGTTGGCACTAATATGGTTAGATGAAAGCCAAGAAAAAGAATTACCTATTAAATTTCTTGAGAAAATGTTTGGGACAGCACAGTCTACTACATTAGGTGTGGTGAATCGATTAGAACAGAAGAAGTTAGTTAGTACAGAGATTACGCAGCAACGAACAAAGATTGTCAAAATTACAGAAGAAGGATTAGGGATAGTAGAGTTTATCAGACAATGTGCGGGTGAAGCAGATGAATTGTTTTTTAAGGATTTTACGATAGGTGAGAAAATCCTTTTTTTAGAGCTGTTACAAAAGGCGGAACAGAATATTTTACGAAATAATGATATTACTACAGGTGACGAGTTATGAATAATAATTTAGAACAATTAGATAAGTTATTGTAGAAAGTGTATAAAATAAGTAAAGAGGGATATCACATGACATTTGGAGACATATTTTTGATAGGTGTAGGATTGGCAGTTGATGCAAGTTGTGTGTGTACTAGTAATGGGTTACTCTATAGACCTAATAGAATGCAATCTTTAAAAATGGCGTTAGTTTATGCGATGTTTCAGGCAATTATGCCGTTGATGGGTTATTTTGGGGTAGGCTTATGTTCATTTTCTCTATTTGAATATAATCAATTAATGGCATTGATTTTGTTATCTATTCTTGGTATAAAGATGATCTATGAATCACTTGGAGATACGCAAGAAACAAATCAGGAGGAATTCGACAATACCAAGAAGAGTCTAACAACTAGTGTGTTATTGATACAAGGGATTAGTACAAGTATTGATGCGTTTAGTATAGGGATTACTTTTTATAAGTATGATCTTATATTTGTATTAGGATCTGTTTTATTAATTGCGATGATTACATTGGCAATGTGTTTTGTTGCTGTTCGCATTGGAATTCAAATTGGTACGAAGTTGAATCATAAGGCAGGGTTAGTAGGTGGAGTAGTTTTGATTTTACTTGGAATTAAGATATTTGTACTTGGATAAAGAATTAAGTTAAGATGTAACATAAGTATAGTAGGATTGGTTTTTTCCAATTCTGTGATACTTGACAAGTGGGTAATAGATTGGTAGAATTAAAAGTAAGCACATGCTAACTATAGCATGGTTTTGGAAGGAAGATAAGATGAATACAAAACTTGATACAAAGGATTTGATTTATGCGGGTGCTTTTACAGCAATCTACTTACTCATAAGATTTGTAGTGGTTATGACATTGGGATTAATTCCTGTACTCTATATAACCCTTCCTTTTTTTACAGGAATTGCGTGTGCCACTATTTATATGATGTATGTAATGAAAATACAAAAGCCCAAAGCAATCTTCATACTGGCATCTCTTTTTGGAATATCACTTTTGGTTACAGGCCATTTTATATCTGTCTTTTTGTGTATCCCCATTGGTTTGTTAGCAGAACTTGTGGCTAAGATGGGAAAGTACCAATCATTGAAAATGTATTCATTTTCATTTTTAGTATTCAACTTTACTATGGTAACTCCTTTTGGTCAATTGTATCTTTCTAGAGAATTATTTGTGGAAGGGGTTCGTTCAAGTTACGGTGATGACTATGCACAGATGCTTTCTGGTATATTAGAAACACTTGGAGGAGGGTTGCTATTGATACAATGTACATGTGCTGTTTTAGGAGCAGTAATTGGAGTGTTGGTAGGGAATCTACTGTTTAAAAAGCATTTTAAGAAAGCGGGAATCGTATAGATGACATATCTTAATTATGATCCGAGAACGAAAGTTGTTTTGTTTATTATTACTTGTATTTTTTGTACCCAAGTAAATCTTTTTCAGTGGAATATGGTTTTTGTTATATTTTTAGCGTGTATTTTTTTAAGTGCAAGAGAAAGTATGAAAGCTGTGATTATGATTGTGGTTACATTAGCAGCTTTTCTATTAAGCAAGTGCATGGTGTTATTAGGAAGTAATCTTTATACTATGTTTTTAAGTCTATTGATTGTGACTATACGGATGTATGTGCCTATTATTCTATGTGTTGCATTCTTGTTTCAGACAACGAAGATTAGCGAGTTCATGTCTGCTTTTAAAAAGATGAATGCACCTTCTTATGTAGTGATACCCTTTGCAGTGTTCTTTCGATTTCTTCCTACTGTGGAACAAGAATGGACAGGAATTCGAAAAGCTATGGCTTTTCGAGGAATTGGTGTTAGTGCCACGAATCTAATATTCAAACCAATCCAAACAGTAGAATATATTCTAGTTCCTTTGTTATCTAGCTCTGTCTATATTTTAGATGAATTAGTGGCAGCATCTTTAGTAAGAGGATTAGATAGTGAACGAGATCGAACGTGTTATCTAGAGATTAAATTCCAATTACAAGATTATATAATATTGTTGGTTGCAAGTATGTTTTTAGTTGGTATCTTTTGGATTAGATAAGGAAGAGAAAGAAGGAATTGGGTTATGATTCAATTAAAAAATGTAAATTATCAATACCAAGATGCAAAAAGTGGAGTGTCGAAGTTGAATCTACATATAAGGGAAGGGGAATTTGTCGTATTGTGTGGTGCAAGTGGTTGTGGAAAAACGACTGTAACAAGATTAATCAATGGACTTATTCCTCATTTTTATAAAGGGGATTTAACAGGTGAAGTAATCGTAAATGGGAAAGAAATCAAAAACGAATCTTTGGCAGATATGTCAAGTGTGTCAGGAAGTATGTTTCAAAATCCCAAAAGCCAATTTTTTAATATGGATTCTACTGGTGAATTAGCTTTTGGTTGTGAGAATATTTCTCTAGAGCGAGAACGTATTTCAGAAAATTTAGAACATGTGATTCATCATCTGTCGTTAGAACATTTAGCGGATCGAAATATTTTTGAACTTTCTGGAGGGGAGAAGCAACAAATTGCCTTAGGGAGTATTTGTGCACCGAATCCGAATATTTATATATTAGATGAACCTTCTTCTAATATGGATGCCAAAGCAATTGAACGTTTGAAACAAATGTTATGTAAGTTAAAAGAAGAAGGAAAAACTATTATTGTTTCAGAACATAGACTCTATTATCTCATGGATTTAGCCAATCGTTTTCTATACTTTAAAGATGGAAGATTGGATAAGGAATATACCAAAGAGGAGTTTTTGAAGTTATCTAATGAAACTTTATTTGGATTAGGGTTACGCCATACGAATCTAGATTATGTCAAGTGTGATATGCCAAATTGTACTTGTCAAGAACATGCAGTGGATATTACCAATATGATCTGTAAACGTAATCGGAAAGTAGTATTAGAGATTAAAGAATTATCCCTTCCACAAAATAGTGTGGTCGCTATAATTGGCGAAAATGGATCGGGAAAAAGTACATTCGCAGAAGTTGTTACGGGACTTTTAAAGGCAAAAGGAAAGGTTTACTATGGTAATAAAAATTTAAAAAGAAAAGATAGGGTTACTAAAAGTTATATGGTAATGCAAGATGTAAATCGCCAACTTTTTTGCAATACAGTGGAAAAAGAGATTACCCTTGGATGTGAAAATAGGGATAATATTACTTTTCTATTAAAGAAGATGAAATTGGATCAATTTATGAATAGGCATCCACTATCGTTATCTGGAGGACAAAAGCAACGAGTGGCTATTTGTGCAGCCATTAATGCCAAGCGAGAAACCATGATCTATGATGAACCCACAAGTGGTTTGGATTATGAGGGCATGAAGAATTTCTGTGAATTGGTGAAACAAGATCAAAACAACCATTTAATTACCATGATTATTACCCATGATTTTGAATTAATTGCAGGTTGTTGCACCCATGTATTGCATTTAGAAGATGGGAATGTACTAGATTTCTATCCAATGGGAGAGGAGAGTACCGTGAAATTACAAGCATATTTTTGCTAAAAAGGTGAAGTTATGGTTACTATTATTATTGGCTAGAGTTTTTACTTGTGGTATGATTAAGAGGAAAGCAAATATGAGTGATGAAGCCATTATTGTAAAATTCACGGAACAAGTGAATAAATTTTCATTTACGAAAGGGAGGTATCATTATGATCGGAATGCTTATTAAACAAGAACGTCTTGTACAACGTATGAGTCAGTCAACTTTGTGCCAAAATATTTGCACCACATCTTATTTATCGAAAATCGAAAATGGAAATGCTACTTGTAGCAATGAAATCTATGAACAACTCCTTGAAAAATTAAAAATTGAATATATAAGTGATGATTCTTTGTGTAATCAAATGGAATTAGAATTTAATGATATTTTGTCAATCTTACGAACTCAAGGGTATTGTTATTTTGAAGATTTAGAGAATCCTATAAGTCCCCTATGTGAAAAAATGCGTTATTCCAATCAATGTATGAAAGCTTTACTACTTTGTACTCTTGTAAAATTTTACCGAACTGATTCTGAGATTTCCCAAAAAGAAATAGACAGTTTTGAAAATATGATTCCTAATTTTGATGAGGGAGAGCGTTTGTTGTTCTTTTATATGAAAACTACCTTCTTAAGGAATAAAGGTGATATAAATGGTGCGATTCAAATGTTAAGAATCATAGAAAGTGCCAAAGAACCGTGGACTTATCAAGGAATTGGATTTTATCTATGCATAACAGCTAGTTACCAACAAGCTATTGAAAAATACCAATTGGCGTATAA
Organism: Eubacteriales bacterium; assembly: GCA_044425555.1. Lineage (GTDB taxonomy): Bacteria > Bacillota > Clostridia > Lachnospirales > Lachnospiraceae > JAWXVE01. The sequence goes on along the minus strand of JAWXVF010000005.1, from coordinate 18,169 downwards.
TAGTTATGCGAAAATAGGTGCTGTGAAAGGGATGCTCGATACAGCACTTTGTTTATTAGTAGTGTATTGTAATCGCATTCAATTAGAGGAAATGTTAAGATGGAGTGCTATTATAGAACAAATTAATCTAGTGGTTAATAATAATGAAATTAAATGTAGTGTTCCCTACAATCTTGGTTCTACCTATCTTGTATGTGGAGAAATTCAGCAAGCAATTTCCTACTTGAGTGAATGTGAGAAATTACTTGTATTAGAAGGTACGAAATACTTTGAAAATATTACTTATATGAAATTAGCTTTTTCCTACGCAATCATAGGGGAACGCGAACAAGCTAAAATGATGATAGATAAAACAAATGTTCATAATATGACTGATTATTGGTTATTGACACTAGACTTGATCCATTATATTATTCGTACGCCTAATTATCTTCGTATGCCTGATTATAGTAAGTTACTTGAGGGGTGTCTAGAAGCATCTAAAAAAGAGTTTGCCAAAAGTTTTTCTCGATTTTATGTAATCTATCTTTTCGAAGCGTATAAAGCACAAAGACAATACAAAAAGGCAACTATGTTGTTAGAAGAATATAAATTTTTCCTAATATAACAAAATAGTGGTGCTTTAAGTGAGGTTTTCTTATCAATATTTCCCATTATAGATAGTATTGATTTCCTTTAAGTGATATGGTAGTATAAGTTCTGTTGGTTAGCAAGAACTAACTATCTTATTAAAAACAGAATGAAAAAGGAGAAATGGTAAAAAATAAATTTGAAAAATCTTATTTTTTACCTAAATATTTGTGTCGAAGCGTCACAAATATTCTTTAGCCTAGAGCTGAATCTTTGATTCACCTCAGGTTCCTCAGCTAACGCTTCGGAATGGAGAGAAAATTATGAAAAATTTAAAGAAAATCTTATTGTGTGGTGCTTTATCAAGCATGATGATGTTGAGTGCATGTGCTTCGGGAGGGAGTTCACAAGAAACGACTTCCAATGAAACAACAGTTACTCCAACGACTCAAGAAACGGAACAAGAGGAAACGAATACAGAAAGTGATTCTCAAGATACTGCAGAAAATCCAGCGATAGTTATTAGTAATTTTGGACAAGAGCTTACGTATGAACAAGCACCTGAACGTGTTATTACGTTGTCTTATGGACCTACAGAAATTATGGTTGCATTAGGGTTAGAAGATCATATGATTGCAATAGCAGAGGCTGATAATACCATTGATATTGTTTCAGAGGAACATAGAGAAGTTACTTCTCTCTTACCAATTATTGCGAAAGCAGAAGATGGAGGTGTGCCTACTCTTGAAGTGGTGTTAGCGGAAACTCCAGATTTTGTTTATGGTAGTTCTTTTGGTTTTAATGCAGATTATGGAGTGGGAGCTGCTGATGATTTTCTTTCCAATGAAATTAACATTTACGCATCGGCAAGTACCTATAAGGAAATGGCAACCATAGAAGATACCTACGAAGAAATATTAGATATGGGAAAAATATTTCGAGTGGAAGAGCGAGCACAAGTATTAGTGGATACCATGAAAGCTGATTATGATTACATTGCATCGGCAGTAGCAGGAGTAGAACCTGTAACGGTTATGCTGTATAATTCAGGTACAGATTCTCCGTATGTGTATTTTGAGTCATCATTCTTATCGAATCTTGCCACCGCTGCTGGTGCTACTAATGTAGTCACAGGGGATGGAAGTGCAGCAAGAATTACAATGGAAGCTGTTATTGAAGCGAATCCAGAATATATTGTAGTGATGGAAGATACTTGGCAACCAGTAGAGGAAAAGATTGCATATTTCCAATCAAGACCTGAATTAGCAGATATTACAGCGATTAAAGAGAATAACTTTGTTGTAATTAGTTTAGAATATTCTTGCTTTTCTAGTGTACATAACATAGAAGCTATTGAAATTATGGCAAAAGCTTTTCATCCAGAATGTTTTGAATAAGAACGTATAATCATTACATTTTAGGTGCGTAAGGAGAAATTCTATGTTTATTAATAGAGCATTATTATGTCTAACAAACGGTTCAAGAGCAGTACTTTCCCTAAGGATTAGTGGAGAAATTATATTGTATGGAGTCATGTTATTGCGAGCATTATTAGTTTCTTCTTTGATTAATTTGTTTTTGATAGATGTTACTTTGTTTTCTACAGAAGGGATTCCTGTACTAGTTGGTGTTACGTTGTTAATTGTTATAGAATTTATAATCAATTATGTGAATCAAGTAATTAGTATTAGAACGGGGATACGAATTAAATCAAAAATAAGAGAGGACTTGTTAAATGGGATTTTAACGCTTGGACCAGCTTATGTAAATAAAAAAAGATCAGGAAATCTCATTACGTCCTTCCTGTCTAAAATAGAAGCAATAGAACCCTATTATACTGTTTATTTACCAAATGGCATTGCTACCATATTCTGGGCAATTGTGGTAATTTCTTACTTATGTACCATTAATATTTATGTTTCTCTTACTTGTCTTGTAGGAATTTTGATTGTTCTTTTAGCACCTAATATTTGGGGAAAGTTAATGTATAAGTTCGGAGAAGAGGATTGGAGCTTAATGTCTAAGTTTCAATCGGAAATGATGGATAACTTGCAAGGAATGTCTACATTAAAAGTTTTTCAAATGGGTGATACCCGTGGGAAATTAATGGAAACTCTTGCTTGGAAAATACATGGTAAGACTATGGAGCAATTATCAGTTACCCAAGTAGAAAGTGGGGTTTTAATTGTAGGAGCTTATTTAGGAAGTTCCATGTCGGTAGGAGTTGCCATATGGCAATCACTATTAGGCAATGTGGAAGTTAACCAATTAGTTACTGTATTTTTCCTAATAACAGCTTGTTTTGCTCCTGCATTTACTCTAATAGACACGTGGCACTTAGGCTATCATGGAATGACCGCCTCCCCTTCTGTATTGGAATTGTTAAATGATGCAAAAGATGCAGGAATAGTAAAACAATCAGCACAAACTAAAAGTGTAAATAATTACCAAGGTTCTGTAGAAGTCGAATTTGCAAACGTAAGTTTTGAATATGAGCAAGAAGAGCCTGTCTTACATAATATATCTTTTTCCATTCCCCAAGGACAAAAAGTTGCATTAGTTGGAAAATCTGGTAGTGGGAAATCAACTATCATTAACTTAATTAGTGGTTTTTATGAGCCTACGCAAGGAGAGATTACTGTAAATGGTGCTCCTGTTGATTGGCATGATTTTAGAACTGCCATGGGGATTGTCTGGCAAGAACCCTATTTATTCTATGGAACAATTGGTGATAATATTTGTTTTGGATTAGAAAATGTTTCCAAAGAAGATATGGTGAAAGCAGCTAAAATGGCAAATATTCATGATTTTATAAAAGAACTACCACTAGGATACGATACGCTAGTTCGGGAACGTGGCATGAGATTATCAGGTGGAGAGAAACAACGGATTGCCATTGCAAGATGTTTTTTGCATGATCCTCAATTTTTAATTTTTGATGAAGCAACCTCTAATTTAGATATTGATAATGAAGATATCATTCGAGAAAGTATGGAACAATTATTAGAAGGAAGAACAGCCCTACTCATTGCTCATAGATTATCTACGATTAAAAATGTGGATCAAGTATATGTTCTAGAAAAAGGAAGAATTAATGCTACTATTCACAGCTAAGCTGTAAATAGTAACGAATTACTTAACAAGGGGAAAGTGTAGTATGATTAGAACAAGATTAGGAAATATTGTTCATTTAACAAAATATTTAAAGAATTATTCGAATATGATGATTACTTCGATTTTAGTGGGGTTTCTATATCGAATCCTTCCCATTGTCCTCTCTTTTTTACTATCCTACATCATAGGAATGTATACAACGGAAAATAGTACGAAAGATTTTGGGATATATTTCAGTGTTCTCTTTGTGATTATCCTATTGCTAGGTGTTGGAAGATATGTAGATTGTATTTATTCCCATGATGTTGCTTACCGAATATTAGCGGATCTTAGAATAAAATTATATTATAAAATTGAGCAATTATCACCTGCCTTTTTAAAAAGTAATCGTTCTGGAAACATTTTATCTATTATAATGGAGGATGTGAATCTTTTAGAATGGTTTTATGCTCACACATTTGGGGTTTTGTTTATTACGATTATGATTACCTTAGGTGTCTTAGGTTTTCTTTATTGGTTGCATCCTGTGTTCGTACTGATTCTCCTATGTTGGATTCTAGCGTTGTTTCTAGTGCACTATATATTTGGGAAAGTTTCTGAAAGCAATGGTATGGAAATACGGAATAATCTTGGTCACTTAGAGTCAGAATTAACAGATGGAATACATGGGATTAAAGATATTGTATCTTTTCGCTTTGAAGAAGGATATCGTTCACAAGTAAAACAGGTAAGTGATTACTATGAGAAATCTTGCATGAAAGACGGGCATCGAAAAGGTGTAGAAAGTTCTATGAATCGTACGATTATGGCTTTCGCATCGATTCATATTCTTTATCATACAGCACTTTTTATTCAACAAGGAATGATATCAAGTGAATGGTACTTAGTGACTATTGTAATTAGTAGTGCAGTATGGAGACCTATATCGGAATTCTTATCTATGGCAGGTAATCTTGGTCTTATTTCGTCAGCAGCAGGAAGAGTAGTGGAGATTTTAGAGGAAGAGCCACTAGTAAAAGAGGAAGGGGAAAAAGAATTAATACTTTCTAATTCCTATGAAATTGTATATGATAATGTTACTTTTTCTTATCCAGAGGAAGAGGATTCTGTGTTAAAGGGGATTTCGTGTACGATACAATCTGGTGAAACAGTGGCAATTTCAGGGGTGTCTGGTGCCGGTAAAAGTACGCTAGGTAATTTACTACTGAGATTCTACGAAGTATCCAATGGAACAATTTCAATTAATGGTAGTAATATTCGGGAATTTTCTTTATCGACCTTGCGAAATGAAATTGCTGTCGTTCCACAAGAAATCTATTTGTTTCATACATCTATTTGGGAAAATATTAAAATAAGCAAACCAAATGCTAGTAAAGAAGAGATTATCAATGTCCTAGAATTATCTGGTGCTCAGGAATTTGTATCAGAGTTACCACAAGGATATGATACGATTGTTGGAGAACGTGGAGCTAGATTGTCAGGTGGTCAAAAACAACGAATTGCCATTGCAAGGGCGCTTCTTAAAAATAGTAAGATACTGATTCTAGACGAAGCTTCTTCGAATCTAGACTATAGTAGCGAACAACATTTTAATACTTCTCTACAGGAATTAAAAAAAGAAAGAACAACCATTATGATTGCACATCGCTTATCTATGTTACAAACGGCAGACAGAATTCTCTATATGGAAGATGGAATGATAAATGACGTAGGTACTTTTACAGAATTAGAACAACGAAATAGTGGATTTCGTAAAATGATTGGAGGGTTAAGATGAAGGAATCAAAAGAAGGGATTTCCTTTAGAATTAAAATGATGATTCTTTTCGTGATTTTACTAGCATCGATTCCCTTATGTGCATTGTGGGGGGCGGCAGATCTTTCTTATATGGAAGTTGCGAAGTTTTTAATCAGTAAATTAATACCCTCTATTTCTTATGAAGGTGTGCCTTATATGAATAGCATTGTATGGCAATTACGAATTCCTCGTATTTTACTTGGTCTAGCAGTGGGTGGTGGATTATCTATTTGTGGAGTGCTTATGCAGGCTTTAACGAAAAATATGCTTGCAGAACCTTATATTCTAGGGGTATCCTCAGGTGCATCAGCAATGGTGGTATTCATGCTTGCAATGGCACCTAATAGCAATCTTATGATAACACTAGGAATTCCTGGTTCGGCTTTTATAGGTTCTTTTGTAGCCTTGTTCTTAGTCTATACATTATCTGTCACAAATGGACAGAGTTCTTCGAATCGTCTGTTGCTATCAGGGGTTGCAGTATCCATTATTCTAAGTTCATTAACCCAATTTTTCTTAATGACATTACCTAATAGCAATGTGAAAAATATATTGTTCTGGATGTCTGGAAGTCTTGCATCAGGACGTTGGGACACTATACTCATTCCAATTATCACTTCTCTAGTAGGAGTTATTTGTGCAATTATTATGGCACCTATTTTAAATATCTTATCACTAGGCGATGAAACTGCTGCAACTTTAGGGATTCATGTACCACGAATGCGAAAAATTCTGTTGATTCTCGTGTCCCTTGTTACAGGAACCTTAGTATCGGCAAGTGGTAGTATTGGTTTTGTAGGGTTGATTATTCCCCATATAGCTCGTATGTTATTTGGTGCAGATCATAGAAAAGTTGCAATTTCAAGTTATTTAATAGGAGGACTTTTCCTCATTTGGATGGATGTAGGAGCAAGAGTATTATTTGCACCTGTAGATGTGTCTATTGGTATTTTAACAGCATTTTGTGGTGGACCATTTTTCATATGGCTAATGCATAGAAAAAAAGTGAGGTAATAGGTTGAAAATAAGATTTTCAACCGGCAATTTGTCTCTAGGGAGCCAAAGTTGCCACGTATTGGAAAGTGAGGGTTATTGTTATGGAGCTTACAACCATTAAGATTGAGTATTCTATAGATCATAAGGATATTTTAAATAAAATAAGCTTACAAGTTCCACAAAATAAATTTGTTGGATTAATCGGACCAAATGGTAGTGGAAAGACAACGTTTCTTCGCTGCATTTATGGTGCACTTCATCCGTCAAAAGGTGAAATTCTTCTAAATGATGCTCATATGAATGAATTATCACATAAAGAAATTGCTAGAAAAATGGCAGTGCTAAGACAAGAATCTTCCACGGACTTTGATTATACTGTGGAGGAAATTGTAGCAATGGGACGTTTTGCACATCATAAACTCTTAGAGGCACAGACGAAAGAAGACGTAGAAGTAATAAGAGATTCTCTCATACGTGTTGGCATGTTAGAGCGAAAAGATTCCTACTTATCTACCTTATCAGGTGGTGAGAAGCAAAGAGTACTAATTGCTAGAGCCTTGGCACAAGAAAGTAAATTCTTAGTATTAGATGAACCTACCAATCACTTGGATATTTATTATAAATTACAGATTTTGTCACTTATTAAAAGTTTGGGAATTACTGTTATTTCTGCCATACATGATATAGACTTAGCCTGTAAGTATTGTGATTATATTCATGTGATTCACAAGGGGAGAATTGTTGCTAGTGGAACTCCACAGGAAGTTGTTACAACAAATTTGATGGAAGATATTTTTCAAGTTCATGCGAATATTACGAAATCAAAGGATGGAGAAACTATTGCAATTGAATATGTAAGTCCTTGTTGTTAATTACGGAACTAGAAAGACTGTATAAAAATAGTATACTATAATTCCGTTGCATTTTAGTGAATTATGGGATCGCTTGTAGGGTACAATAGTTTATAAGATATTCAAAAAAAGAAAGATAAAAGTAGTTGACAATTTTCTGAAAAAAGAATATCATATTAGTAGATTTAAATTCATCTTGATGAGACAAGTGACGGTTCTGACTTGTCGGTAAAATAAAAATTGACCGAGAGATGAGACAAGTGACGGTTCTGACTTGTCGGTAAAATAAAAATTGACCGAGAGATGAAGTGTAAGCGAGAGGTTGCGACCTCTCGTTTTTTAGAAGTATTTTATATTAATAATGGAAAAAGAGGTAAGGATGAAAACACAAGATACCAGGTGTCGAATAGTATGTTTGACAGAGTTGTTTTACGAGGCGTACCCCAGCCCACCCTATGTAGAATATTAGTTGGGTGAAATGTGAAGCGTTATCTTACGTAGAGGAATATGTGAGTTATCAAATGGGTTTATTATCTTTTAACATTTCTAGTATTAGTTCCGTTTTTAACTTTAACACGAATTTGTGTATCCCAAAAGTCAACAACTTAATCCAAAGTTTAGTTCAGCAAATAAACAATTTCATGAAGAGATTTTGTATTATAAACTTTTCGTTCACCATCTCTATTAATGATAAGTTCCTCATCTCCAATATAACGATAAGCGCGTTCACCAGTAGTAAATTCGGATTTTTCTATCATCACAATTCTATCCAAATTGATGGTAAGATCTATTGCAATTTTTTTGTTTTTAGAAGTTAAGACAAGTTGTTTCACAACCTCAACACTCAGTGTCTCTTCCAAAAACTTATCATTCAGTTTTGCTTTTGTTTGAAATAGCATACTTTGTTCCGTAGGTTCAAATATCGCACCCTCTTTATCAATCAATATTCGTCACCCATTTTAACATCACATTTATCATAGTTCACCGAAATATCTTTTTCTTCGTACTCTTTTAATTCCCCAATAGATTCACCACTTTCTTCATAAATTTATACAACCAGTAAATAATTTTCTTTCACAGAAAGTGAATTATTTACTTGAAATTTATTTGATGCCAATTATCGCAAAGATTATTTTCTTGCTTTTCTCCTTTTGTAGAACGCCCATTATCAAAGACCTTAATGAGTTCGACTGTTAATTCTTCCACTTTTTCTGACTCATTATCAATTAAGTTATTTGCTTCACTTGGATCAACATTTAAATTATAAAGTTCAAATTTCTGTGGACAATATTCACCCTTAAAAGTAGATAAAATCAACTCTTTCGTTTCACAACCATTTTCACAACAATTCAGCTTCCATCCATCTTTTACAACACCTAGATGTCCTGTTAAACAAGTATATACGGAAGATGTTCTTTCGCAATCACCAGTTCCTTCCCAAAGAGCTAAATTACTGAATGAATCTTCTGCAACATCATCTTTTAATTCTTGGCTAAACAGTTGTGCGAAAGTAGCGAAGAAATCTGTATGACAAATATTTTTATTGCAACTAGTATTTTTTTCAATCATATTAGGACAAGAAATTATAGTTGGAACTCTATGTCCACCTTCATAAAGAGACATCTTATGACTTTTGTATATGGCACTCGAAAAATGTCCTTTACTTTCAAGAAATGGCAAATCTGCAACACCAGAGCATCCGTTATCACTGGTAAAGATAAAAATAGTATCCTCTAGAATATTTTTATCAGATAATTTTTTCGTAATTTGTCCTACCATGTCGTCTAGTTGCATCACAATATCTCCATATGCATTGATACCTGACTTACCTTGAAATTTCTTATTAGGAAGTATTGGGCCATGTACTGCTGGCGTTGGATAATAAATAAAAAACTTCTCATCATTCTCTGTATAATTATCAATAAGCTCTAACACCTTATCATTCATATCATCTAAAACTTGTACATGGTCAAATCCCTCTGCTATCGGACCACACTGCCAATCTTGTTGCATGGTAGCCGTCGCCCTATCAACATGCATACATCCCGAAAGCCTTGTAGGCTGAGTCATTGCCATATTATTCTCTATATAGAGATATGGTGGTGTATCTAGAGAAGCCGCCATACCATAGAAATAATCAAAACCATGCTCACATGGACCATTTAAAATCGGCTTTGTAAAGTCTATATCTAGTGATTCTACCCAAGTCGATACCAAGGGTACAACAGTAGCCTTATCACCTACCCTTTGAGGTACATCATCATATAATTTTTGCTCCCCTAGGGCTGCATGTTCTCTAAAGTTCTGGTTAAGTTGCCACCTAAGACCTAAATGCCATTTGCCTACACAGGATGTTTTGTATCCATTCTCTTTAAATAAATCAGCCAGTGTCATTCGGTCATCTTCGATAAGTGGCATACTATCACCTGTAATAACCGTATATTTTATATCCGAACGAAACGGATATCGACCTGTAAGCAAACCATATCTAGATGGTGTACAAAGGGCAGAAACGGAATGAGAATCTGTAAATTTCATTCCATTCTTTGCCAATGCATCTATATGGGGTGTAGGAATTTTACTCTCTGGGTTAAAACAAGATACATCTCCATATCCTAAATCATCTACAAACATTAATACTACATTTGGTTTTGTCATAATTTTCTTCTCCTATTACATAGTCATTTGATAGAATATCCTTTGTCACTATAAATCTTATAGTTATTTATTAGTCCTTGTTAATTTATGGTTCGTTGCTAATCTACCTCTAGCCATTAACACAATGGGAAATATTCCCTTCTATAACTTACTATAACAGTCTTTTCTAAACTAAAAGTAAACGGATGAATTGGTCAATTCTGTATTACTTTTATGTTTTTTTTATTTGAGGGAACTATATAAGTAAAAAGTTAGAACAGATTACAGCACTTTTCGCCATCGTAAAATACTAGAAATTGATTTTAGTGACAAAAAGAATCCTAACTTGACAAAATTTCTTGGGGGGGGGGGATAATATATTATATATGTAAGTTTTGGTAATTTCATACTAGGAAGATAAGTAAATGGTTGAAGTAGTTGACAGAAAGAGGAGTACTATGAAAGCGAAAATAATAATTGGAGCAGTAGTTGGAGTAATAGCTGGAGTTTTGAATGCACAAAATCAGAGTAGCCTACTTAGTAAAATGGAAGTTAGTAATAATCAAAAAGAAAACATGACCCAAGAAGAAATATTTACGGATGAAGAAATAGAACAATATGCCAATCTAGGATATGAAGTAACAAAAGAAGGGAAATTGACAGGTTATACAGGAAGTGATAGTGATATTGAGATTCCAAAAGGGATAGTCAGTATAGGTTCTAATGCATTCCATTTTAGTGTGTTTCAGAGTGTTGCGGATGAGGTACATATTATCTTGCCAGAAGGTGTAATGAGTATAGACAGTGGAGCATTCTATGGTTGTTATAATTTAACAAGTGTGGAAATTCCAGAAAGTGTAATAAGCATAGGGGATTATGCTTTTTATAATTGTGATACACTAACGAACATAGAGATCCCCAAGGGAGTAACAAGCATAGGAAGTGAAACATTTAGGGATTGTAGTAGTTTAGCAAGTATAGAGATACCAGAGGGAGTAACAAGGATAGGAAGTGGAGCGTTTCATGGTTGTAGAAACCTAATTAGTATAGAAATCTCCAAGTGAGTAACATACATAGGAAGTGGAGCGTTTCATGGTTGCGAAAGATTAACTAGTGTTAAGGTGAAAGATTTACTTGAGTATGTTTTAGAATGGGAAGAGAAGATATTTGGATCATCTCTTGATGCAACTGTAAATATAACAAAATAGATGGACATTATATAAGATAATACATGTGTAAATAATGAAAGGAAAACAGTATGGCAGTTTTAAAATGCAAAATGTGTGGTGGAGATATTGTGGCAGATACCGAGCAATCTTATGGAACGTGTGGTTCCTGTGGAAGTACATCTACCATACCAAAAGTTAACGATGAACAAATTGCCAACCTATTTAACAGAGCCAATCACTTTCGTATGCAAAACGATTTTGATAAAGCCTTATTAGCCTATGAAAATATATTAAATACAGATAATGCCAATGCAGAAGCTCATTGGGGTGTTGTCTTATCGAGATATGGAATTGAATACATTGATGACCCTATCACTAGAGATAAAGTGCCTACTTGTCATCGTGTACAAGTGCAATCAATTCTAGAAGATAGAGATTATCTATCCGCATTAGAATATGCAGGAGATGGTTATACAGCTAGTCTCTATGAAGAAGAGGCAAAACAACTCTATGAAATGCAGAAACGTATTCTAGAGATATCGAGAAAAGAAGAACCTTACGATGTCTTCATATGCTATAAAGAAACATCCCCTACAGGAACACGTACCGTTGATAGCACCCTTGCACAAGATATTTATTATCAATTCATGCAGGAAGGGTATAAGGTATTCTTTGCTAAGATTACCCTAGAAGATAAGCTAGGAACAGAATATGAACCATATATATTCTCTGCACTGAATTCCGCTAAGATTATGTTAGTCATTGGAACAACTACAGAATATTTCAATGCTACATGGGTGAAAAATGAGTGGATACGATACCTAGAATTAATGAAGACTGATAAAAACAGGTTGTTAATTCCGTGTTATCGTGATATGGATGCCTATGATATCCCTATGGAATTATCCATGCTTCAAAGCCAAGATATGAGTAAAATTGGATTCATGCAAGATTTAATACGTGGAATTAATAAAGTATTGGCACCTGTGGAACCTACAGCGATACAACCTACTGTTACACAAACGGTAGTGACTCAAAGTGTAGAATCACCTGCCAATGTATCAGCACTTTTAAAACGAGCAGACATCTTCTTAGGAGATGGAGATTTTAGTAATGCAGGAATATATTACGAAAGAATACTGGATATAGACCCCGAGTGTGCTATGGCTTATTGGGGGAAATACAAAACAGAAATGGAAGTCACTACTAATAATGGAATCTTGGATAAATTAAAAGGACTATTTGATAACCTTTATAAGGAAGAAATAGGGGACAGTGTAACCGTTGATGTGTATATGTCTCAGGAACAAACGGAAGCATTGAACCTTTTAAGAGAACAAGATAACTCTCAAGATTTGTATCGTGGTATTAATGCATTTAATCCTACAGTTGTTTCTGATGTTAGTAGAATAGACAATACCATTGAGAGTTTTCGTGTACATACACCACAATTAAATAGTAATGTTAAGAAAGCAATACAATTTGCTAAGAAAGAAGAAGGAGCGGTATTTAATCAACCGATTGTACAATTAGAGAAATATATAGAAGAACGAAGGCAAGAAGCAGTGGTAACATTTCGTAGTATTGAAGAAAGATTGCCGAAGGAATATTTAGCATATATAGACAAACAGCTTGCTATGATTTTAAACAGAATAGAGAAACGGATAAGTGATAAAAGAATAGCAATAAATAAAAGAAAAAAACGTATCCAAGGTATAAAAAAACGTATCAAAAGTTTAAAAAAATTTGTAATTCTATTATTTCCCTTGTATATCTGTAGTTTTTTTATCTTAAAAGGTAGTGCATTCATGTTAGTAACTATGGGGGAATATGAAACAGCACAAAAGATATATAAGACGATGTGCGGTTACGAGCATGGAGATAGTAATGTTATAAATATATATCCGTTCTACAGCTATCAGAGTTATAAAGATGATAGTGATAGTGCGAACTATAGAAAAGTAAATGCAGAAATAAAAAATATGTTAATAGAGGCAGATTCTGCTAGTGATTTTCATAGTGTAGGCATTGCATTTAGTGAAAAACGTGTGAATGAAGATGCTAATGAATATAGTGAATATAGAGAACTTTATGACGAATATTTAGAGAAAAAATATCGGAAGATGATGTTGTTACTTGCTAATCAGGAATATGAAGAAGCTAGTTATTGGTTTGGGAATTCGTATTGGTACGAAGATGATTTGTATAAACAGTATAAAGAGGCGATAGGAGAGCGTAATCTAGCGGAAATGAAATCAGAAAGAGTGGCTAGACACATAAGGGATTTGAATTGGAAAAGTGCTATAGACCTACTTGATACTTACTCAGAATACCCACACGAGAATGATGCTGTTCAAAGACAGATTTGTCTAGATGCAATAGATGTACTAGTTGCAACGGACAATGAGGAATGATACTAATTATGTAATTTCATTATCAACAAAGGAGAACACACACATGGCAAATGTATTGAATCAACTAAAAACTGCTCTAACAGGTACCATAGATACCATTGATCAAGTGGGAGATGCCTATCATACTGTGGATAGTAAGGCAGAGTCAGCACTTCCCAAAGATATAGCACAAGTGATTAAGTACGAAGGAGATAATCAAACCTTTGTATGGAAACATCCTAGGGAAGATTTTAATACTGGAACACAACTGATTGTCCATGAATCCCAAGAGGCTATTTTCTATGCCAATGGACAGATTCTAGATGTGTTTCAAGCAGGTAGACATACCCTAGAGACTCAGAATATTCCTGTAATTAATAAGTACTTTAATCGTATGACAGGCAATCAAACGCCTTTTCATTGTGAAGTATATTTCGTTAATAAAACAGAACAAATGGCAATTAAATGGGGAACGGATTCTCAAGTAGAGTACGTAGAACCTACTTACGGATTCCCTATTAAATTAGGTGCATCAGGAGAAATGAGCTTACGTGTAGAGAATGGACAACAGCTTTTGTTAAAAGTAGTGGGAACAGAACAAGGTCTTATTCAAGATTCTCTTGTACAGAAATTTAGAATGTTTCTAATGGGTCGCTTTAAGCCCTATTTTGCACAGATAATGAAGTCTGATAAGATTAACGTGTTTGAAGTAGATGAGCGATTAGGAGATTTATCGGAATCAATTATGGAAAAGTTAGCAAAGGACTTCCTAGATTATGGAGTTTCGTTGGAACACTTTTTCGTAACGACCATTGTAAAGCCAGAAGAAGACGGTACTTATCGTAAATTCAAAGAACTACACTTTCGACAATATGCAGATGTAGCAGAAGCGAGATTGCGACAACAAGTAGGCGTTATTGAGCAGCAAACCCAAGCACAACGTATGGTGATTGAAGCAGAAGGATTGTCTCAGAAAAGAACTATTGAAGGGTATACATATCAACAAGAACGTAGCTTTGATGTGGCAGAAAAAGTGGCTACTAATGAGGGCGTAGGCGAATTCTCTAACATGGGAATTGGACTTGGTGTTATGGCAGGAGTAGGTGGTACGGTAGGTAGCACCGTAGGTGGAATGGTTACAAATTCCATGGGAAGTGCAATGGGAGCAGGTGGTGTAGTACAGACCCCCCTTTCTTCTGAAGAAGGAAATTCTAGCAAAGTAACGACTACTTGTAGCAATTGTAGTGCAAGCTTGCCAAGTGGAGCAAAGTTTTGCTTAGAGTGTGGAACGAAAACAGTCCCTCTAGAAACGATTTGTCCGAATTGTGGAGAACAAGCAAACGGGAAGTTTTGTATGGAATGTGGTCATAGAGTAGGAGGAGAAGAAGAGAATGAATAGAAAAACAAGTTTCGCCATAGCAGGTATTTTTGCATTTATTTCCACCCTTTCTTTTTTTGTAGTGGAAGTAGAATCAAACTTTATCATGGCATATGTCTTTATATTACTAGGAATTGGTGGATTATTATATGCTACCATCTATGCAGAGAATCACAATAAAAGTTATCCGTGGGTCTTATCGATCCCTATGTTATCCTTTAAGTATCTAATGGTAGAAGCCATTATATCATTAGCAATTGTTTTCCCAGAACAAACAGTGGGATTTTCGCTACCTACCATATGGTTTTTCATTATTCATGTGGCAGTACTAGCTTACTTTGTCATTCGCATTATGATGTTACAAAGAGGTGTAGATTATGTGCAAAAGTTCGATGAGAAAGCAGAAGATGATCGATATTTTATGCAGACCTTAAAAGTAGAAACGGAACTTTTGGTGAACAAAGTAAGTGAACGAGAAAGTAAACTAGCCTTAAAGAAACTAGCCGATACAGCACGTTACACCCATCCAACCAGTAAGGCAAGTGTGGCAGGAATTGAACAGAGTATCCTTTTGAAAATGTCCGAATTAAATACTGTGGTACAAGAGCAAAATAGTGAGCAAATCATATCCTTCTCCAATGAGATTATAGAATTATTAAGTGAGCGAAATCTAAGATGTAAGGCAATGAAATAATGTTATATATTGCCTTTGAGAAATGCGTAACACGAAAGGAATAAATAGAAAAATGAAAGAATGTCAACAATGTGGAAAAATATTGGAAAATGATGCAACATTTTGTGATGAATGTGGTTCGTTGCTAAATTCAATCAAAAAAGAGTCGGTTCATTTAAAATGTAAAATGTGTGGTGGAGATATTGTGGCAGATGCCAAGCAATCTTATGGAACTTGTGGTTCCTGTGGAAGTACATCTACCATACCAAAAGTTAACGATGAACAAATCGCCAATCTATTTAACAGGGCTAATCACTTTCGTATGCAAAACGATTTCGACAAAGCCTTATTAGCCTATGAAAATATCTTGAATTCAGATAATACCAATGCAGAAGCACACTGGGGTGTTGTCTTATCTAAATATGGAATTGAATACATTGATGACCCTGTTACGAGTTCCAAAACACCTACTTACCATCGCGTACAGATGCAATCGATTTTACAAGATAGAGATTACCTAGCTGCATTAGAATATGCAGGAGATGGTTATACAGCTAATCTCTATGAACAAGAAGCAACAAAACTCTATGAAATACAGAAACGGATTCTTGAGATATCAAGACAGGAGGCACCTTACGATGTCTTTATCTGTTACAAAGAAACGTCGCAAACAGGAACCCGTACGGTGGATAGGACCCTTGCACAAGATATTTATTACCAATTAAAACAGGAAGGGTATAAGGTATTCTTTGCTAAGATTACTCTAGAAGATAAGCTAGGAACAGAATACGAACCATATATATTCTCAGCACTGAATTCCGCTAAGATTATGTTAGTCATTGGAACCACAACGGAATACTTCAATGCAACCTGGGTGAAAAATGAGTGGATACGATACCTAGAATTAATGAAGAATGATACAAATAGGTTACTAATCCCTTGCTACCGTGATATGGATGCCTACGATATGCCTATGGAACTTACCACATTTCAAAGCCAAGATATGAGTAAAATTGGATTCATGCAAGATTTAATACGTGGAATCAATAAGGTGTTGGCACCTACTGTAACCAAAGGGGTAGTACCACAAACGGTAACAACGCAAGTTGTTCATGCACCAACTAATAATGGAACGGATATGCAAGTCCTTTTAAAACGAGCAGATATCTTCTTAGGAGATGGGGACTTTAGTAGTGCAGGAACCTACTATAACAAAGTGCTTGACTTAGACCCAGAATGTGCTATGGCATATTGGGGGAAATACAAGGTGGAAATAGGTGCAACTTCTGATGAAGGAATAGTAGATGGATTAAAAAGGACATTATATAATATTATCTATCAAGGACAAGCAGGAGATGATATTAAGGAGCAGTTCATAAAGACATACTTACCAGAAGAATCAAGGGTACAATCGAATACGCTTGTAGAGGAGAAAATTCTTCATCGTAAATTGTTAAAATCTGTTGAGCATCTGTTAGCAGAAAGTGTTCCATTACAGGCTAGTCAAATGGAAAATATTACGGAAGTATTTCGGAAGTATACCCCGCGATTAGAATACAATGGGAATAAGGCGTTTCATTTTGGAACTCAAGAAGAAGTAGAAGTATGGAATCGATATGTTGGACAACTAG
Organism: Eubacteriales bacterium; assembly: GCA_044425555.1. GTDB lineage: Bacteria > Bacillota > Clostridia > Lachnospirales > Lachnospiraceae > JAWXVE01. The sequence goes on along the minus strand of JAWXVF010000005.1, from coordinate 960 downwards.
ATGAAGGATTAGAAGAATTCCAACAAGCTGCATTACAACAATTTAATCAAGTAAATGAACAGAATCTGAGTTCTATTGAGGAACAGGTTTCTACAATAGCACAATTGTGGGAAAGAGGTCAAAAAGCAATAACAGCCAAACGTATATGGTTACGATGTGCTATAGCAAAATTTATGATTGATTTTGTAATCGGTTTTCTTGCGGTTACGAATCCTGAGTTTTTTGTAGATCTAAATGCTGTGCTTACGATATATATTTATGTGCTTCCGGTAGTGATAACGTTTTTCTTTATACGATGGGGGATTTTTGCCAAGACAGGTATTTATAAATGCTTGTTATGGTTAGCTGGTATTGTAGGTTTGCTTGCGTTTTTTGAGAAAGATACGACTGGTTTTTTATTATATTTTGGGATAGAGATTTTATGTGGTTTGTATGTTTCTAATATTTGTCCTATAATTGTAGGAGTCCAGTGGATAATTAGAGCGACAAAAAGAATGAAAACAGTTAAATGATAAAAGGATGTGGGAGAATTTAAAACGTGTTGCTATCTTCTTTGGAAAGTGAAAATGCGTTTTTTTATAAGGTTTTGTGAAATGCGTAACACGAAAGGAATAAATAGAAAAATGAAACAATGTGAACAATGTGAAAAAATATTGGAAGATCATGCAAAATTTTGTAATGCCTGTGGTTCGTCACAAAATTCTACCATAAAAGATTCGACCCTTAGTAAGAATAAAAAATGGTGGATACCCATTAGTTCCCTTGGCAGTTTTTTAATCGCATTTATTATTACTAGTTTTTTGTTGGAGAACAAAGAGGAGTATACGATTCCTACTGATGAAATAGATATCATTGAAAAAGTGCAAGAACAAATAGAAGAATGGGTAGAAATAGAAGAAGAACAAGTAGAAGTCGAAGAATGGGTAGAAATAGAAGAAGAACAAGTAGAAATAGAAATAG
>JAWXVF010000131.1:0-7213 GCA_044425555.1 Eubacteriales bacterium | reverse complement strand
ATGTGGGATTTGATCTTCAAAATGCATTACGTAGTGAATTATTAACTAGAAGTATTTCTACACCCGTTAGTACTATTTTAACACAAGTTACTGTAGACCCTTATGACGAATCCTTTTACGAACCACACAAATTAATTGGACGTTCTATGTCGAAAGACGATGCTGATATTGAAATCAAAAAAGGGAATTATGTACAAGAAGACAATGCACACACATACCGAAGAGTCGTTGCTGCTCCACAACCCATTGATATTGTAGAAATAGAAGCGATTACAACTCTTGTAAATGCAGAGCAAATTGTGATTGCCTGTGGTGGTGGTGGAATTCCTGTTATCGAACAAAACAACAATTTAAAAGGAGCTTCTGCCGTAATCGAAAAAGATTCTATTGCAGCTAAGTTAGCCTCTGACTTAAAGTCGGATCAACTAATAATCTTTACTACAGTCGATGCCGTATACGAAAATTATGGAACGCCAAATCAAACACCTATTGCAACCATGACCATTGCTCACGCCAATACTATGATTGCAAATCAGCAATTTGAAGAAGGTACTATGCTTCCAAAAATCGAAGCTGCCATTACTTATTTGCAAGCTGTTCCAACAGGAAGTGTATTGATTACCAATCTAAAAAATGGTATGAATGGAATTCATGGAAAAGCAGGAACGATTATTACTGCGTAGTTGCATCCATCTTCCACCAAAAAAGTATAAGTGTTAAGAATTCTCTAACTTCTATAGCAGAACACTTGCAAACACTTATACTTTTATTTAAATTTATACTATTCCTATATCAACTCTCAATACTGTTTCTAACTATTATCTTTTCTATTACTATTCTTACTATTCCAATTCTTCCCTACTACAAAGAAAAAAGTGCCAATAAAGATACAAAAATCTGATATATTAAATACAACACTCCTAAGACGCTTCCATCTCGAAGTAAAGCTGACATAATCTACCACATACTTTCTTACGATGCGATCATATGTGTTACTCAGTCCACCGCCTAGAATCATGGCACTCCCTAGCTTCTCACACTTATTACTCTTACATGCTAAACGTATGAGAAAATAAAGAGCCGAAACACTTGTGACTACTGCCGATATATTCTTTACTATTTCTTGATGATTCTGTAAAAATCCTAGAAAAGCTCCTTTATTATAAAGCTTTGTTAGAATCACTTTTTCTTTCAACATATAAATCTTCTCCCCTATTTCTAGGGAACGTTCTATCTTATTCTTCACTAAATAATCTGCCATAAAAATACTAATTATCATACATAGGTATCCCATATTCATTCCTCCTAAGTTCTTCTTATTACATTACTTCTTAACTATGCTACTTCCAAGATGTATTCTTTAAAAGGCTCTTAAAATCCTGCAATCCACCGAAATACTCCTGCAACATTAAGTGTTCCATAACCCCATTCTTCATTTGGATACTCCAAATCACGTTCTCTTGTAGCACCTCGAATAAAATAATTCTTTACTTTTCTAGAATCTACAAATAAATCATTCTGTTCTATAACTGCCCACTGTAAAAATTGAGCGACTCCTCCTGCTGTCATGGCAGCAGCTAAACTACTTCCTGATTGTTTTCCATAAATAGTAGACACTTGTACACCTGGTGCTGCCAAATCTGGCTTTCGCTTGTTGGTAATCGTATATCCTCGACTAGATGTAATACTAAAACCATTGCTTTCTGCTTGATACGCTGATACCGTGATTGCATTCTCTGTATTACCAGGTTCTACCAGAGTCACTTTCGGTTGTGCTGTTAGAAAATAAGTATCTTCTTGTAGAAAAGGCTTAATGGGTAACCACCCATGAATCGTTCCACCCTTCATTATACTTTCTTTGGTAACTTCCATTATCCAAATTCCTTCTGTGGGTGCATCAAATGCTAGGCGAATTAATTCCATACCAGAACTTGCTTCAATTAACAGATAATCTATGGTAATCCTCGTCCTCTCAAACACAAAAGAATACGTTTGAGATTGCGTTGTATTTCGAAAAACAGGTCTTACACTTTCTCCTCCTGGAGAACGAATTACAATAGAAAATTCATATGGTACTTCTCCCCATAATTCCATTACAAATCCTGTTTCTCCTTCTGCTACTCGAAACTCGATTTTCTTCGTTTGTACTCCTTCTTCATAAGTTCCTTCATAGTGGTGATTCGCATTGCCTTCGTTTCCACCTCCTATTACAAAGACACGACTCTTTAATAGCGAAAGGTTTCGTATATAATCACTTAAAATTCCTGTTCCACCATGACTTCCAAGATTCGTACCTACACCTATGTAGATTACTAATGGCTTCTTATATTCTACGGCGAACTTTTGAAGATATTGAATACCTTGTAGCACATCGCTTTCCATATAGCATGGCACATCCTTTTCGACATGGTAATACCTTCGTTGATTGCTCTTAGCTTGCTTTAATTTTACCACTGCAATCTGCGAATCTGGTGCCGCCCCAATATATCGCCGACCATTTTCTAATCGACTTCCTGCTGCTACACTTGTAACCATAGTCCCATGCCCTATTTCATCTCGACTAGGTACCCACTCTTCTGGATTTTCTTTCTCTAAGGCTTCTTGAATCTGTACATTCGTATACTCACTTCCATACAGAAATCCCTCTGGAACATTTCCACCTGTTATAGTCTGATCCCAAATCCCCTGAATTCTAGAACGTCCATCTTCTGTTTGAAAAACAGGATTTTGGTAATCAATTCCCGTATCAATTACTCCAATTATAACACCTTTTCCTGTTAGATTCAAAGGGGGATTTTGTGCTGTTAAGATTCCTGCTTCTATTAAACTTAAGGGATCAAATAAAAAGGGCAGCCCTTCTGTTTGTTGTTCCATTAAAGGATTCTCCATTTGTATTCCTTCCATCATAAGTCCATATACCTTAGGAAAATAAGCATAATCCGAATCAGTAATTTGAATAGGAGGCACTCTCTTTTGTTCTACATACAATACTCCCACTTGTGAATTAATACTATGATAGCACGTATCTTCTTCTAATATTCCTCCAAATTCTTGTAATGCTGCAGGATCAATTAATATCTCTGTATACTCTTGTGATTGTATCATCTCTTCACACGTCATTTTATACCATATCCATTATGTTCTTTCTACTACTATATGCCACGAATCTAGTTCATTATACATCCTCCTCTTTACCTTTTCTACTAATGTGTTTTGCTTTAGAGGGAGCATATCCATATTTTTTCTTAAATAATCTGCTAAAATAATAGACATCTTGATACCCCACACAAACTGCTGCATTTTGTACACTCATATCAAGATCTGTTTCTAACATATTCTTCGCCTTTTCTAAACGTTTATTAATCAAATAGGTAATGGGTGCCTCTCCTAACTCACTTTTAAAAATTCTAGAAATATAAAAAGGACTTAAATACATATTCTCCGCTATTTGTTCTAGAGAAATCTTTTCCATATAATGATGATCCATATAAGTAACGATTTGATTTACCACATATTTTTTATTCGTAGATTCAAATGCAAACTTTTCTATTGGATCTTCAATTGGCGTGCTTTCCTCTCGTAATACAATCATTAGAATCTGTAACAGATAAGATTGCAACATAAAATAACGTCCTATTTGCCATTTCTCATTTTCTAATTCCATTGCTAAACAGATTTTAAATATCTTTTCTTTTAATTCACCTGATGTATGAACCCTATTACCAACCTCTGATAAAGGAATATGATTCTTTTCATAATCTTGCAATTTAACGTCTGTAAATCCTATAAAAAATATGGTTACCGATTGTTTTTCTTCTTCTGATAGAATGCAACGATGTGCTACTTTGGGATTAAAAATCAAGATATCTCCTGCTTCAATGGTAACTTCTTCATCTCCTACACAGTATCTCGCCTTACCTGATAAAATCACTGCAATTTCTGTAAAATCATGTTGGTGACTATTGATTTCACTAATCGTCTTAACCCCTTTAAAAGAATATTGCAAAATCGGATTGCAGTATTCAATTTTTAATGGTATTTTTTCATTTTCCATCATCACTCATGTCCCTCTTTTCACAACCCTATTCATACTCTCTTAGTGTAACTTGTTTTATCTTAATTGTAAAACAAATTTTTACAAGATAGTTCATCTTTCACGCAAGATAATCCATTCTGTACTTCTTACAAAACTACTATAATAGGAATACCTAATCAAATTATCATGCAATTGGAGGTTTTTACATGAATTCCATTAAATGGTTTAACACTTTTTTCAAAAAACACACATTCCAAATGATACTCGGTTTATTCTTAACCACCCTTTCGGTCATCCTTTCTATTGTGAATCCTCAAATTGCAGGTACCATTGTAGATGATGTAATCATTGGAGCGAACTACGATTTACTCCCTTATTGTATTGCTATTTTAATTGGCGTAACCGTCTTAATAGGTGCAATACGTTTTTATCTTCAAGTAATCTTTGAAAAATCTTCTCAATCGGTATTATACGATATGCGAAATGCTATTTATCGTAAATTACTAGAAGAAGACTTCACTTTTTATAATAAGAAGAAGACTGGGGATTTAATGAGTCGTCAAACTGGGGATATTGAAGCCATTCGACATTTTATCGCCTTTACTATTTATACTACGTACCAACAGATTTTATTTTTTATATTTGCTTTAAGTATGATTTTTACCATTAATGTTACTATTGCAAGTTACATGATGATTGTATTACCTTTTTCCGCCTTTATTTCTTATCTACAATTTAAGCAGATTAAACCTGCATTCCAACGAAATCGTGAATGTTATTCTGCACTTAATTCTTTTGTACAAGAAAACATTAGTGGAAATCGTGTCATCAAAGCATTTAGCCAAGAGGCGTATGAAATTTCTAAATTCAATATACAAAACGATTCTTTTCGTGATGCACAATTAAATGCAGCAAAAGTATGGATGAATTATGTCCCAATCTTTGATGTATTCGCTAATATGTTAACTGTCATCCTAATGGGATTGGGTGGTTATATGACTATTCAAGGGGAAATCACTCTTGGTGACTTAGTTCGTATTAACCAATATCTATGGATGCTCAACAACCCACTGCGTATGTTCTGTTGGAAATTAAATGATATACAAAACTTTTTAACAAGCTTGACAAAAATATACGATACTTATAAAGAAGAGCCTTCTGTTAAAAATATACATAGCAACCATAATCGAACTCCTGTACGTGGTACCATTGAATTTCAAAATGTGTCCTATCGTGCAGATGACGAAGACATTGTGATGGACATTAACTTTAAGATTAAAGCTGGTCAAACCATTGGAATTATTGGTTCTACAGGGTCTGGAAAATCTACTCTTATGAATCTATTATGCCGTTTCTATGATCCCACTTCAGGTACTATACTTGTAGATGGTAAAGACGTGAAGAATCATGACTTATATAACTTAAGAGATCATATTGGTATGGCTATGCAAGATGTATTCTTATTCTCTGATACCATTGAAGGTAATATTGCTTATGCAAGACCTGATTGTCCATTTGAAGATGTAAAGAAGGCCGCTATCATGGCGGATGCCAATCACTTTATCCAAACCATGCCTGATAAATACGATACGATTATTGGCGAACGTGGAATGGGATTATCTGGTGGGCAAAAGCAAAGAATTTCTCTTGCACGAGCATTATTAAAAGATCCCTCTATTTTAATATTAGATGATACTACCTCTGCTGTGGATATGGAAACAGAAAGTTATATTCAATCTCAGCTTGATACCCTAAAAGGAGATTGTACAATCTTTGTCATTGCTTATCGCATTTCTTCTATTCGAGATGCAGATCTAATCTTAGTAATGGATCATGGACGTATTGTAGAATCTGGTACACACGATTCTCTATTGACACAAAATGGCTATTATACTAGTGCATTTAAGAATCAATATGGGGAAATCCCATATGAATTATTAAAAGAACGAAGTAACATTTAACTCATATTACTATCTATAAAACTAGGAGGATTCCCCTATGGCACGTAACCGCTACGATGTAGACGAAGTCTTAGAAGAAGGATTTGACGTTGCACAATTAAAAAAACTTGGAACTTATATCATACCTTACAAAAAAAGCATGGCTTTTATTGTTGTGATTATCTTAATCTCTTCTGCTCTTACCATGTTCATACCTTTATTTCTTCAACAAGTTATGGATGAATTAATTCCTCAAGAAGATATGAAAGGAATCATACGTTTATGCATCTATACCATTGTCATTCTTCTCATTAATGCCATCTGCATTCGTATTCGTATTAAAACCATGAGTGATATTGGGCAAAGAATTATTCACCAATTACGTGAAGATATTTTTGTCCACTTACAATCTTTACCATTTAGTTACTACGATGATCGACCTCATGGTAAAATTCAAGTTCGTGTTGTAAATTATGTAAACAATTTAAGTGATTTGCTAAGTAACGGAATTGTAAATACGATTACAGACTTATTTAACTTGATTCTTATTATTATCTTTATGCTTTATTGCGATGTACAACTTACTCTAGTGGCATTATGCGGACTTCCTTTATTGGCAGCAGTCATTATTTTTGTTAAAAATCGTCAACGAATTGCTTGGCAGATTCAATCTAATAAACAGTCAAATCTCAATGCTTATATTGCAGAAAGCATTAATGGAATCTCTGTGACACAATCTAATGTAAGAGAACAAGAGAATTCTACTATCTTCAATACATTAAGCAATAGTTATCGTTCCACTTGGATGCATGCTGTTATTTATAATCTAATCATTGGACCAAGTGTGGATTTAATATCAGCCGTCACCACTGCTTGTGTTTATGTAATAGGAATACAGATGATGGTGAACGGTTCTTCTCCCTTACAAGTTGGTACACTCATTGCTTTTACTAGTTATATTGGAAGATTTTGGACTCCTATTAACACCCTTGCCGCACTTTATAATTCCCTACTTACTTCCATTTCGTATCTAGAGAGAATCTTTGAAACCATTGATGAACCAGTACTTATTAACGATTGCGAAGGTGCTACACTAATGCCTGAAATCTATGGAGAGGTAAGATTTGAAGATGTTTGCTTTAGCTATGAAGAAGGACACGAGATTCTTCACAACATTAATTTTACAGTTAACAAAGGGGAAAGTTATGCCATTGTAGGAGCCACTGGAGCTGGAAAA
>JAWXVF010000130.1:0-7260 GCA_044425555.1 Eubacteriales bacterium | reverse complement strand
TTGCATAACCAAATAGAAACTATCGAGCAAAATAACGGTACTATTACAGGGCAACAATCGAAGATACAAAAAGGTAATACACAGCTTGAAAAAGTGGCAAATAAGAAAGCTAAAATTGTAAATATTGATAGCGTTGAAATAAAGCCTACCATACTTGATAAAAGCAAAATCACAGTGGATAAAGCAGAGTTTGAGAATATCAAGCTCCTAGCACAAAAGCAAGTTGTATCGGTATCTAATGTAAAAAAACAAAAGACAGAAATTAAAGAGTTGAAGGAAGAAAATCAAGTTTTGCGAAATATCAATACACAGCAATATTCAGAGTTGTCAGAGTTTAAATCGGTACGAAGTAAATTAGGTGCTAATGAGGATAAAATGCGTATTGAGGAACTGGAGAAGTTTCAAAATGTTGTTTATAAATTCCTTGATAAATTGGGAGTTAGAAAGCAGTTTGAGGATTTTATGAAGATGTTCCGCAAGCAAAGAAATGAGGTGAAACGATGAATATATTTGAAACCATAAAACAAAGTCTTAATCTTATTGATGTAGCAAGGTTTTACGGAATTGAAGTAAATCGAAGTGGATTTGTTTCTTGTTTATTTCATAATGAACGAACACCTTCATTAAAGTTATATAGCGATCACTTTTATTGCTACGGCTGTGGGAAAGGTGGAGATGTCATTGCATTGATTGCACAACGAATGAGTGTATCACAGTTTGAAAGTGCTAAAATTATAATGAATGATTTCAACTTATGTAGTGAGGAATTAAAAATAACAGCAAAACCACAAATTAAAATCACTTATTCAGAGTATGAGAAACAAACAATTCGACTGTTAAATCAATATAGTGATTACCTAAAATATCTTATTAAAACATTTGCTCCTAAAGATGAAAATGAAATAGTCAATGATATTTGGGTAGAAAGTATGCACAAGCAACCACTTATCCAATATTACTTAGATCTATTAACATTTGAACCTATGGAGGTGCGACAAGCATTCCTACAGGAATATGTTAAGCACTTAGATGATATTGAAATAGAGATTGATGAATATAAAAGAATTTACGGAAGAATTGGGAGGTGATAATTTATTTTCCAATTAAAAAACATAGAACAAAGGGGGGACAATGTATTTGAATAAAAATGATCAATGGAATTATTTGTCAGATTTTCTTTCTAGTATGATAATTAAATATGCAGATGTTTTAGATGTAGATTCACTGTCTATCCCTTCTGATGATATAGAAGATGCAGTAATATTAGGGGAGAGTGAGAAATCCAAACAAAATAATATACGTAAAGATATTGAAATTAACAATACTAAATGATATACTAATACATGAAAAGAGTGTCCAAACTACATATTGAGAGTTTAACTTTCGGTATGTGGAAATTAAATGGTATAAGGTGGTGATAATGTGAGTACAGGCAAGATTAAAGTATATACGTATACAAGAGTTTCAACAGTGATGCAAGTAGATGGTTTCTCTTTAGATGCACAAAAATCTCGTATGAAAGCCTATGCAGATTTTAGTGGATACGAGATAATTTGTGAATATGAAGATGCAGGAAAATCTGGAAAATCTGTAGAAGATAGACTTGAATTTAATCGTATGATAAGTGATATTAAAACGAATAAAGATAGTGTTTCATACGTTCTTGTTTATAAACTGTCAAGATTTGGTAGGAATGCAGCCGATGTACTATCAACTTTGCAGGAAATGCAGGATTTTGGAGTAAACTTAATCTGCGTAGAAGATGGGATTGATTCTTCAAAAGATGCAGGTAAATTAATTATTTCCGTATTATCCGCTGTTGCAGAGATTGAACGTGAAAATATTCGTATTCAAACGATGGAAGGACGTATGCAAAAAGCTCGTGAAGGAAAATGGAATGGTGGATTTGCTCCCTATGGCTATCAACTAGTTAATGGTAAACTGGAAATCAACGAAGAAGAAGCTGTAGCAATTAGAATTATATTTGAACAGTACGCAAGTACAGATATTGGAGCAAATGGAATATCTAAATATCTTGAAAATCATGGTATACAAAAGATTGCAAGACAGAATGGCAAAAATCCATTATTTGATGCAGCACTTATTCGTAAAATCATAAAAAATCCTGTTTATTGTGGTAAAATTGCTTATGGTCGTAGAAAGACAGAGAAAAAGCATGGAACAAGAAATGAATATCATCTAGTAGAGCAAAAAAACTATTTGCTTGTAGACGGTATTCATAATCCTATTATTTCAGAGGAATTATGGAACTCTGCACAAGTGAAATCAATTGTACAAGCTAAGAAATATGAGCATGTCAATAAGAGAAAAGATACGAGAACCCATTTGCTTACTGGTATTGTCAAATGTCCTATATGTGGTGCAGGTATGTATTCCAACAAGAGTATTAAGTATAAAAAAGATGGTACTAAGTATAAAGATTTTTACTACTATGCGTGTAAGCATCGTGATATGAGCAGAGGTCATAAATGCACTTATAGAAAACAGATTAATGAAGAATTATTAGATAGTGCAGTGGCAGAAGTAATTGTTAAACTTGTTAGTAATCCAAGATTTGCTAATATGATGCAAGAAAAGATAAATATCCAAGTCGATACATCAGGTATAGAACAAGAGATTACAAATTATGAAAAGCAGTTAAGAAAAATATTCTCAGTGAAAAGTAAAATTATGGAGGAAATTGATTTTTTAGATGTAGAGGATAAGCACTATTCACGTAGAAAAGCTGATTTAGATGATCGTTTGTATAAAATGTATGATAAAATAGAAGAATTGGAATCATCACTTATTGAAGCGAGAGCAAAGATGAGAGCAATTCAAGCCGAGAAAATTACAGGTGATAATATCTACAAAGTGCTAATTTATTTTGAAAAGTTATATCATGCAATGAATGAAGTTGAAAAGCGACAACTAATGGAAACCCTTATTTCTGAAATTCAGATTTATGAGGAGAAACAAGATAGTGGGCAGTGGTTAAAGTCAATGAAATTCAAGTTACCACTTATTGATGAAGATATCAGTATAGGTTTGGATAATGAAGAGCATATTGAGACGATAGTTTTGATGTCAAGAATGAAATAGAAAACATGGAGAAAGCCTGAAATATAGGCTTTTTCTGATTTGGCTAAAACAAGAATTGGGACATAATCACAAATGGTATATAAGGATAATATCATAAATGATTCAGAAATTGCACAAACTACATTTTCTTACAACTTGACTTTTCAAAGAAATAGTCTACAATTTATAGTAAAGTCTTATAGTGTAGATGTTAAGTGTAGGTGCTTTGATAGAGGTGGAACTGTGAACGCAGATAAGAAACAAAGAAATATCAATATTGTTTTTGCAAAACATAATTATATAATGACAACAGCACAGTTAAAAGAAGAAGGATTTTATCATGCAGATATTGTGAGTCTTCTTGATGAAGCAGTGATTGAAAAAGTAAAGCGAGGATACTATCACAATCTTCAAAATGATAGTGGAAGTGAAGTCCTAATTACAAATAAGCTATTCCCTGATGTAGTGCTATGCATGGAAACTGCTCTGTTTTATTATGGATATACAGACTAAAATCCCACCGAATGGAATTTTACCATAGACAAAAGGGTATCTAAAGGAAGAACAGAGATTGACTACCCCTTTATAATAGCTTATCGTGTAGAATCATCAGTTCTTGTATTTGGTGAAACAGAAGGCATAATAGATGGAGAAATAGTCCGAATCTATGATATAGATCGGACTATTTGTGATGTCATTAGAAATATGAATAAGATGGATAAAGAAATATTCAATAAAGCTATACAAAGATATGTCAATGATGAGCAGAAAAATATCCCTAACCTAATGAAATATGCAAAAAAACTACGAGTGCAGAAAAAGGTGAAAGATCTGATAGGAGTGTGGCTATAATGGCAGATATTGCAGCGTCAGTATTGGCGAAACTAAGAAATAAGGCAAAGAGTTGCAAATGCCAATATAAAAATGTAGTTTTTTTACAAAATAATTGAGGAAAAAAACTGTCTTATTTACCATTAGATGGCTTGCCATCACCTCACAAAAAAGAGGGAATAACCTGTAACTACCCTACCACGGCAAGCAAATATTGTATATTTCTATATAATACAGGTTTTTCCATATTACTTTATAGAATATATTGATAAAGGACAATCATTTAAGTAACTGTTATAGTATTCAATTTATTAAAAATTTTTGAGGAAATACCTTATCTCCACATATCTAACACACAACTATGGTACAATCGTGAAGAAACATATATGGGAATTGTATGTTTGGAACGCTTCTAGCTTTTTTGCAAAATTAGCATATTGGTAAAGGATAGAAGTGAAATTAGTGTTCTTTTCTTCTTTTTCCAAAGTTTTTTGCACCACAAATAAACCTTCTTTATAAAGGGCAAAAAAATATGTAGTTTTACCATTTAATTACGCATATGATAAGTACGACCTTTATATTGTAAATGATTGCCACCACAGATAGGACATTTGTGGATGTCGATATTCCAAAGATCTTGCATGATTTCATCTATGGATGCATTGACATATTTTGATTGAAATAACTGCTTTCCGATTAATTTAGTAATTAACTTTAAGTTCGCAGATTTGAAGCGGTTGCTTAGGAAACCATAGTAGCGTATTTTCTGAAATCTAGTTGGTAATACATGCATGAGAAATCTACGTATGAATTCTACATAAGATACTGTGGTTTGTTCCTTTTGATTCGTTTTATAATTCTTGTATTCATAAGTTACTTCCGTAGCGCTGACGTTTTTGATACGACTGTTACTAATGGCAACACGATGAGTATACCTACCAAGGTAATCCATGGCATTACCGAACCCATTAAAAGTTTCTTTGACATGAGATAAAACATCCTTCTGGTGGAAGCCTAAGTTGAAAAATAAATAAGAAAAAAATAAAATTATAATTGTTGAGTTTAAGATGACGTGATAAAATATGCATAGTAGTAGGGTTTGTTGTATGTTTGATTGTTTTGAGAACTTAACAATATAATATATAAGCAAAAACTGCTACTATATTTTTGAAATAAATTAGATAAATGTAGAAAAGGAGAATTAATTTTATGAGAAGTAAATTAGGTGTACCAGTAGAAGGTTTTGCAGATTATAGCAAATATGTAGCTACTCAAGGAATAGTTTTATTAAAAAATGAAAATAATTGTTTACCAATTAATTCAACAGAAAAAGTTTCAATTTTTGGTAGATGTCAAATTGAATATTATAGATCAGGAACAGGTTCAGGGGGATCAGTTCATGTATTATATAACACTAATGTTCTAGATAGTTTTATAAAACATAATAAGGATATGGTAAATCATGATTTAGCAGAAATTTATCGTAATTTTATAAAAGAAAATCCATTCGATAACGGTAGATCTGGCTGGGCTTGTGAGCCTTGGAGTCAAAAAGAATTAGATGTAACCAAAGAAATTGTAGTAGATGCAAAAAAACAATCAAATAAAGCTATAGTAGTAATTGGAAGAACAGCTGGTGAAGATAACGATAACTTAGATGTAGAAGCAAGTTATCGCTTAACAAAGCTTGAACTTAATATGATAAAACAAGTTACAGATGTATTCGATAATGTGTGTGTTGTTCTAAATGTTTCAAATATCATAGACATGTCATGGATTAAAGATTATAAAATTAGTTCTATATTATGCACTTGGAACGGTGGTATGGAAGGTGGAGGAGCTACAGTTGATGTATTAACTGGTATAGTAACACCATCAGGAAAATTACCAGATACAATTGCAACAAATATTAATGATTATTCTTCTACAGCCAATCATGGTGGAGTTGAAAAAAATGTTTATCAAGAAGATATTTATGTTGGTTATAGATATTTTGAAACGTTTGCTAAAGAAAAAGTATTATTCCCGTTTGGTTTTGGATTATCATATACAAATTTTAGTATTACTGATATTTCTCTTGAAAATTTAGGAGATTACTCATTTAAAGTTAAAGCTAAAATAACAAATACTGGTGATAAATTTAGTGGTAGGGAAGTAGTTCAAGTTTATATGAATGCACCACAAGGGAAACTTGGTAAAGCAACTCGTGTTTTAGTAGGTTTTGTTAAAACAAAAGAACTTGCTCCAAATGCTTGTGAAAATGTAGAAATTGTAATTACTAAAAATCGTTTAGTTTCATATGATGATAGTGGTCTAACTGGAAATAAATCTTGTTATGTATTAGAAGCTGGTGAGTATGAATTTTATGTAGGTAATGATGTAAAAGCAACTGAAAAATTAACATTTAATATAGATAATTTAGTAGTAGTAGAAAAATTACAAGAAGCATTAGCTCCAGTTGAAAATTTTGATAGAATGCGTCCTACAACTCTTAAAGCTGATGGTAATTATGAGTTATCTTATGAAAAAACACCAATAAGAACTATTAATTTAAGAGATAGAATTAATGCTAATATTCCAGCAGAAATTAAAGTAACTGGTGATAAAGGAATAAAAATCACTGATGTGAAAAATAATAAAGCTACAATGGAAGATTTCATAGCACAATTTGATGTAGATGATTTAGCTACTTTAGTTTTAGGTGAAGGAATGAGTCACCCACAAGTAACACAAGGAACAGCATCAGCATTTGCAGGGGTTACAGAAAAATTACGTTCATATGGTATACCATTAATATGTTGTGCAGATGGACCATCTGGTATCCGTATGGAGGGTGGATTAAAATCAACTCAAGTACCAATCGGGACAGCTCTTGCAGCATCATGGGATATTGATATTATTGAAGAATTATATACATTTACAGGTAAAGAAATGATTAGAAATTTTGTAGATATATTACTAGGTCCTGGTATGAATATTCACCGTAACCCTTTAAATGGTAGAAACTTTGAATATTTCTCAGAAGATCCATTGCTTACAGGTTTAATGGCAAGTTCAATTGTAAAAGGTATTGAAAAATCTGGTGTATCAGCTACTTTAAAACATTTTGCATGTAACAGTCAAGAAAAATACCGTCATAGTATTGATTCAGTTGTATCTGAACGTGCAGTAAGAGAAATTTATTTAAAAGGTTTTGAAATTACAGTTCGTGAATGTGAAGTAAAAGCTGTTATGACAGCATATAACCCAGTAAATAGTATTTGGACTGCTTCAAATTATGATTTAAATACAACAATATTACGTGAAGAATGGGGTTACACTGGTTTTGTAATGACAGACTGGTGGGCT
>JAWXVF010000129.1:0-7366 GCA_044425555.1 Eubacteriales bacterium | reverse complement strand
ACATTTGTTATTAATGTATTATAATAAAGCGTGTTAGATAAAATATACGTAGAAGAAGTACATTAACCGTATATTCTACAAGTTGCATATTTGGAAAAAGCAGAATTTTTGCGTCCTTTTAACAAGACGATTTCTTTGATAATTTCTGGGAGAAATTCGTCCCATTTTACTTCTAAAATGATAACATGATCACCAGTTGGAACGGTAATGCAATTAGGGTTTAAGAAATCGGTTGCATCTAATCCTGTTTTAATATCATAATCTAAAGTGACTCTCACATTACCAGGAGGGAAGATAAAAGCTTCTCTAGTATAATCCACTAATGTTTTAGGCACTAAACATTTTGTGTTCATCTTAAGATATAATTCTTGGATGAGTGGTTTTGGATTATCTTTCATAAATAAAATGTCTCCATTTATGATTTGACTTACTTCTTGCGCAGAGATTACAGCACTTACTTTATTACAGAGTCCATTTATTTTACTTTTCTTCTCTAAGCGAATAAATTCATTGTTGTAGTCGTAAGAACGTATTCTGAATTTTTCCCGATGATTGACACCATCTACTTTTTCTCGTAAGGCAGAATCATACAGATTGTCAAAATAAAGACTCCGTATAAGATAGGTTCCATGGTCACCATTAGTATCATGTTGCATAACAGCAGATAAGCGATTTTTTAACACGAAATAATCTGAATAGCTAATTTCATGTTTTAACTCATGTCTAAATTTCACGTAGGCACTCCTTTCTTTCTATAATAATGTACCTTATGATACATGTATAAAACAGTATAGCATAAAAATTGTGTAATTTATGTGAAAAAATACTTTCCTCATAAATTGTTCATAATTTAAAATAAGGTTTATGAAATAGAAAAAGATAGACTTTCAGAAGAACTATGTGATAAAATAGTTACATTAGAAGATTCGTAAGGGAATAACCATTTACTAATATGAATTTAATTTAGAAGGTTATTTACAAAGAAAAGAGGATTTTAAAGATGGGGCGTTGTAGTACGATAACAAGAAATACGAAAGAAACAAAAATTACAGCAACATTAGAACTAGATGGTTCTGGAAAAGCAGATTTGAAAACAGGAATTGGATTCTTTGACCACATGATGGAAGGGTTTGCAAGACATGGATTTTTCGATACTGTATTGACTATAGAGGGGGATCAAGAAGTGGATAATCACCATAGTGTAGAAGATGCAGGTATTGTACTAGGACAAGCGATAAGAGAAGCAGTGGGAGATAAGATTGGTATGAAGAGATATGGGAGTTGTATCTTGCCAATGGATGAAACCTTATGTATGTGTGCTATTGATCTATGTAATCGTCCATACTTTTCATTTGACTATGAATTTACAACGGAGCGTGTGGGTGAATTAGAAACGGAGTTGGTTCGAGAATTCTTCTATGCCATTTCTTATTCAGCTGGAATGAATCTACATATACGAATCTTAGATGGTGTGAATCAACATCATATTATAGAAGCCATATTTAAATCATTTGCAAGAGCATTAGATGAAGCAACACAAATAGATTCACGGTTAACAGAAGTACTTAGCACAAAGGGAAGCATATAATGAAGAAGAATAGTATAGTAACTTATAAGAAAATGATAGCCACTATGTATTTAGTGAAAGATTATGCAGTAAAAAGCATGGAGGATATGACACCGTTACAGGAAACACCATTAGAGTTGGCCAATGCTTATACATTAGATCAAGTGGATGAATTAATCCTTCATGTACTTTCTAAAAGTGATGAGGAAAAAGAAGAATCACTTCATACTATAAAAGCACTAGCAGGCAATCTCTCCATTCCTTTGATTGGAACAGGTGGAATCAAACGTATGGAAGATGTGAAAAAATACTTATATGCAGGGTGTAAAAAAGCAATTGTACCAGAGCAAGCAGATTTTTCTTTATTAGAAGAAGTTTCTAAGAAGTTTGGGAAAGAGAAAATCATAGCGTGTATTACGAAACAAGAAACAATTGAGCAATCAAAAAAGTATGAAGATGCTTTATGTACTTATGCAAGCGAATGGTATGTTTCGAAAGATTTGGTAAAAGATTCTTATTTTACCAAAGAAAATGCGAAAGAACTCTCTAAAATAGTAATAATAGAACAAGGTACACAAGACTTAGTAGAACAGTATATAAAACAAGATGGTATACAAGGAGTAACAGGAACTATTATTGAGGGGTTATATGGACAAATAGATAGTTTTAAAAAGAAGTGCTTAGAACAAGGTATCTCTGTAGAATCGTATCATGATAAATTACAATGGTCTCAATTAAAAGTAGATGATTTTGGTTTGCTTCCAGTTGTGGTACAAGATGAGAAAACCAATGAAGTATTAATGCTTGCTTATATGAATGAGGAAGCTTATATAAAAACTTTGAAATCAAAGATTATGACGTATTATAGTAGAAGTCGTAAGGAACTTTGGCTCAAAGGGGAGACTAGTGGACATTATCAGTATGTGAAATCCCTGCAAATAGACTGTGATAACGATACCCTTCTTGCAAAAGTCGTACAAGTAGGAGTGGCTTGTCATACAGGTGCTTATTCTTGCTTTTATACAGATATTATTACAAATGTATACGAAGATGATAATCCTGTAAAAGTGTTTCAGGAAGTCTATGATGTGATAATGGATCGTAAAGTTAATCCTAAAGAGGGTTCTTATACCAATTATTTATTTGATAAAGGGGTAGACAAAATTCTAAAAAAATTAGGAGAGGAAGCTACAGAAATTGTCATAGCCTCTAAGAATCCTAATGCAGAAGAAATTAAGTATGAAATTGCTGACTTTTTATATCATATGATGGTATTAATGGCTGAGAAAAATGTGACGTGGGAAGAGATTACGACGGAGCTTGCTAATCGGTAAATACAAGAATTGATTCTATGAAAAGAGGATATATGAAAAAGTATAAATGGGGGATTCTGAGCATCAGTATTCTGTGTGTTGTTAGTGTTATTGTATGGCTAGTGGTAGTACCTTCTAAAAAAGACGTAGAAGCTACTATTTATCAACTTACTATGACAGATGAAGATGGTGGTGCGGGATATGGAATCGTATTACCTAGTGGAAAACTCATTATGATTGATGGTGGATATACCAGTGATTCCATGGAAGTAGCGAAATTTATTGAGAAGCAAGGTGGTATTGTTTCTGCTTGGTTTATTACCCATCCTCATTTTGACCATGTAGGAGGATTATTACCTATTATGGAAGGGAGTGTTGGAGATTTTGTAATTGAAACGGTATATTATAGTGAATTTACAGAAGAATATTTTACTACAGAAGCAGAAGGAAAAGATCTAGAGATTCTAAATACAGCTGTGTTATTAGAAGAATTTCATGCGCTGTTTACCGTAGAAGATACTGTCTTTACACCTGTTAATCGTGATGATGTAATAGAATTAGAAGGAATCACAATTACTTGTATGAATGGATTCGATGAGCTTGTATATGATGTAAATGCCAATTCTCTTGTGTTACATTTTGATTTTGGTGTGACTACGTTTCTAGCAACAGGAGATATTACGGATCTTTCTATAATGAATATGATTGCTCATTATGGAGAAGATCATAAGCTGTGGGATGTGGATTACGTACAGATACCACATCATGGTTATATGGCGGGGATTAGTAATGATCAATTGTATAGATTGACTACTCCAGCATATGCTTTTTTAGACTGTTCCTTACAAGAATTTGTGAACGATGCTGTAAATATTCAAATGCATCTTGAGATGCTACACGCATTACAGATTCCTATTATTATGAGATTTGAAGGAGATAATGAGATAAGAATAGGAGAAATATTGTAGAGTATGATTTAATCTTCATACTCTACAATATAACCAAGAAAAATAGTGCAGTCAAAAGGATACAAGTGAGAGAAAGCTTGTGTCTTTTTTCGTATATAAAACGTGTAGGTAGGTGAATTGTTTAGAAGAATGTAAAATACCTCTTTTCAATTGGTAGGTATTTGATGTAAAATAGTTAATAATATTAAGAGCAATTATGTTAATTTAGGGGAAGGGTGGGATTAGTAGTGAAATTATATGCAGAATATTTAGAGAGAAAAGAGGTTACTATAGAACAAAGTAGAATCTTACAAGAACTTGGAGCGTTATTAAAGTGGGAATATGAAGAGGTTTTTTCGTTATATTTATCTTGTGCTCAGAACAAAGATTATTTGGATAGTGCGAAGGGAATTGAATATCAGATAGTTGCAGATGAAGATGTTCTTATGTGCCATGGGAAAAGAGTGGTTTTTAAACATAAAGAATTGCTTGAATTACTAGCAGTACTATGTGATTTAGTAGAGGAAATATTACCGGTAGGAAGTGTGGTAGTGTTAAAAAAGGAGTTTTTAACAAAAATTCCAGGTATAGAAAATGTAGATCAATTTCGTCTTGTTATAACAAATAGGTTCTTATTAAATAATGAAAGTACATTTCATACTTATGCGGGTTCAGCTTATCCTATTTCTAATTTTAATGGGAAAGAGGTTATGTGTTTTTCGAAAAGTTTAATTGATCAAGTAGTTTTTTTGGGTTTTTCGGATGAACAAGAAGAGGCGTATGTTTCATTAATGAAATATGAATTAATCATGGAAAAGGGAAAACATTCAGCAGGATTATCAGCAGTTAATAAGTAGAAAGGGGAAGATTATGGTAGAAGAAATCAAGATAAATCATGAAGAATTACTAGAGGAAGCACAGAGATTACATAATGCAATAGAGGTTTTTAGACCATATTGTGATGAATATTGGGTGAAAATTGTGAATTCATTGGAAGATGGGAATTCAGATTTTATAACAGAGGTGCAAAAGACACTAAAGAATATGAGGGACACTATTGCACCGTCACTAGTAATAGAATTAGAAAATATAGAGAAGAAGGTGGAGGAAGTTGCAACTTCTTTCAAACAATTAGATTCTAAATTGGCAAATACAATAGAACAGACTGTGGGAGGGAATAAAGATGGGTTATAAGAATCCTTATGGAGCCACTAATATTGTTTCATCCTATATTGATTCTGTAAGACAAATTAAGCATGTTGTAAAAGAAAATTTTGAGGAAATGGACTTAGAGAATGCTTCTTTAAAACAAGATATAGAAGAAGTAATTGATGAAATTAATAATAAATGTGATACTTTAATCAGTCGTATAAATGAATATTCATTTGAATAAATTATAAGGAGAAAAACGTGAAAAGAGATTTAAAAATCAATTTTGGCGTAATAATAACCATTGCAGAAGAGACAAAACAATACTATGACGCCCTAGTAGAAATAGAAAGAGCATTACTACATATAGATACCATATTGAATGAAAACAAAGCAGAAAGTATTGGTGAAATAATAATTGATGCTAAGAAGCTAGAAGAGAATATAATAAGTTGTAAACAAGAGTTATTAGACGTACATGAATTATTTGGCCAATATTTCTGGGATATGACTGGGATTATCAGACCAATAGAGCAGAATCAGATAATGCGAGTAGATTCTAATGATATTTATTGGAATAAAAATAGTATTAATAATGCGTGTGAACAAATAGGTAATATTCCCATGAACATAATTGATGATGGACCAGAATATGAATGGGGGGCAGATAATGAACCTATTAATGAGATAGCTGAACGTAATAGGAAAAATGCAAGCAATTACGATAAATTAATAGAAATAAATAGTATATTACACGCAGAAGTTGAAGGCTTCGAGTTATTGATCGATAGAATGAACCAATTGTATCAAAAGTCTGTAGAATTTGAAGAATGTGATGACTATTACAAAAGACAAGCATCAGAGTTAAATGATAAATATGCTACTGCTTATGAAAAAATAGGAAATGTATTTACAGGAATAGGAAATGGACTTACTGATATAGGTAGAGGAGCAAAAGATGCCATAGCTGGAACAATAGAAGGGATGAAGAGTCTTGCAGAGGTTATGTGGGTAGGTTATGTGGGAAAAGAGGTCATGACAGGGTATGGCATGATGGGACTGGAAAAACA
The DNA here is from genome assembly GCA_044425555.1 of Eubacteriales bacterium. Lineage (GTDB taxonomy): Bacteria > Bacillota > Clostridia > Lachnospirales > Lachnospiraceae > JAWXVE01. The sequence goes on along the minus strand of JAWXVF010000129.1, from coordinate 1,320 downwards.
GACTCCAGATTGGGCTATCAATGCAGTTGAAAGTAACACTATGATGTTCAAGGGATTCTTGGAAATGCTAAAGGATCCAAAGGCAATCATTAGAGGAAGCATTCAAGAGGTATCTGATACCATAGAAGAGGAAGGTATCTGTTACGCAATAGGAGTGGTTGTGCCAGAAATCGCAGAACTTTTCATAGCAAAAGGTGCCTCTAAAGTAAAAACTAAGTTGGTTGGGTTATTAGATACCATATCCGATACAGCAAATGGTGTGAAAATCATAGATAACCTAGATGATATGATAGATAGTAGTCATATAAAAGGATTCAAAGGAACAGGAATCGTAGTCAACAATGCAGATGAATTCTACGAGTACGTTAGCAACATTGGGAAACGGACAGATTTAAGTAATGAGCAAAAATTAAAGATCATCCATGCAACGTATGATACACTAGGAGATGCAAAGGGAGATGTTACAGTTATTGCAGACGTTAAGTATTTAAAGTCAGAAGGATTTAATAGCGATGGGCGCCCAATAGTAGATTGGCCTAAGCATATGGGATTTGAGTATGATAGTGTAACAAGTATTACCAAGGAGAATCCATTGCCTGATAAATGGGATAGAGTTGGAGGTATGGGTGGTGATAACTTTACCACCCTTCCAGACCATAAGGATATGTATACCTTTGAAGAGAGAGCAATTCCATATCTAGACAATTCAAGTGCAAGGCATGTAGGAACATTTCAGAATGCAGATTACTTTGATGTGATAGATGCAATCAAGGAAAAGGACTTGTATAAATTAAATGAGATTATGGAACGTAATCAGCTAGATACGTTTACCCATACAGAATTAGAAAAGTTTAATAATAACTACAATGATTTTATAGATAGAGTACAAGTGGAAGTGGGAGATATAGATGCAACCTATGGATTAAAAGGAAAGGCGGCACCGTGGGAAGTCAATGGAGAAGTCTATTTATCAGGTGGTGCAGACCAAGTGGTGACCCCGTTTAGTGGAAATGATTTACAAAAACTAGGATTATTAACGAAAGAATTTTAAAATAAGGAGGCAGTATGACAAAGAAAGAATTCTTACACAGGATGGAAACAGAGAAAATTAGTTTACGGGAATATATCGTAGTAGTTGATCGATTAAGTGATGGTCCATATGTTATAGGGTGTCATTATGAAGAGGGTGTGTGGATCATATATACAACAGGAGAGAGAGGGGGATATTATGGAGGCACCAAAATAGAAGATGAAAATGAAGCGTTTGATCATTTATATAGGAAAGTTAAATTACAAGAAAGCTATGTAAGAAATAGTGAT
>JAWXVF010000128.1:0-7438 GCA_044425555.1 Eubacteriales bacterium | reverse complement strand
GGAAGTGATGGGGAGACACACCAAGGGATTTTTGACCTTTCTTTCTTGTCATCCATTCCTAATATGACAGTAATGGCTCCTAAGAATAGATGGGAACTAGTAGATATGTTACAATATGCAGTTACAGTACAAGCACCAATAGCTATTCGTTATCCAAGAGGAATGGCATATGAAGGATTACAGGAGTATCGCTCTCCTATCCTTTACGGAAAGGGAGAAGTCTTGTATGAAGAAGCAAAAACAGCTTTGTTGCCAGTGGGTAGCATGGTGGAAACAGCAATAAAAGTACGAGAAAAGTTAAAAGAAGAAGGAAGGCAAGTAAGCATTTATAACGCACGTTTTGTAAAACCAATAGATAAAAGTTTGATTCGTTCTATTAGTAAGAAGCATACTGTTTTAGTAACAATGGAAGAAAACGTTGCTAGTGGAGGATTTGGTGAACGAGTACGTGCATTTATACAAGAGGAAGGCTTGGAATTACGGTTAGTTACCATTGCCATACCAGATATGTTTGTAGAACATGGAACAGTAGAGATTCTAAAAAGAGAAATTAGAATTGACGAAGTTTCTATTACAGAAACAATAAGAAATCTTTATAGAGAAGATTAGGAAGAAAGTATAGGAATGATATGAAGGAACGCTTAGACCAATTACTTGTAAAGCAAGGCTATGCAGATTCGAGAGAAAAAGCAAAAGCGATTTTGATGTCTGGAATTGTTTATGTAAATGGACAAAAAGAGGAAAAAGCAGGAACTTTTTTTCAAGAAGAGAAGGTGACTATTGAAGTGCGTGGAAATACTATGCCCTATGTGAGTCGTGGTGGTCTAAAATTAGAGAAAGCTATTGGTGAATATGATATTTCTCTTCAAAAGAATATATGTATGGATATTGGTGCATCTACTGGAGGATTTACAGATTGTATGCTACAAAATGGTGCAGATAAAGTATATGCTATAGATGTGGGAAAAGGGCAATTAGCGTGGAAACTTCGTATAGATGAGAGGGTAGTCTGTATGGAGAAGACGAATTTTCGATATGTGACGAAAGAACAGATTCTAGAAGAAATTGATTTTGCATCTGTTGATGTATCATTTATTTCTTTGACAAAAATTTTAGAACCTGCATATGCGTTACTAAAAGAGGAAGCTTTTATAATTTGTCTAATTAAACCACAATTTGAAGCTGGTAAAGAAAAAGTAGGTAAAAAAGGGGTAGTACGAGATCCACTTGTACACATAGAAGTAATTGAGAAGGTATTAAGATATGCACAAAGTATTTTCTTTGAAGTGGTTGGATTAACATATTCTCCTATTAAGGGACCTGAAGGGAATATAGAATATTTGGTATTACTAAACAAAAAACAAGAAAGTAGTTTAGGAGAGTATGTAGGGAATATAAAAGAAATTGTGGAGAAGGCACATGCCACATTATGATAAGGGAGAGTGTAGAGATGAAATGTTTTCATGTAATTACAAATGTACATAAAGACAAAGATTTTATTATTTCGAAGCGAATTAAGAATTATTTAAACTTACGAGGAAGTGAATGTCATTATGAAGGGGAAATGAAAGAAAGTACAGATTGTATTATTGTACTAGGTGGAGATGGTACATTATTACAAGCTGCACGTGCTAATATAGAAAAGGATATTCCATTAATAGGTGTGAATCTAGGAACTCTTGGATATTTAGCAGAAGTAGAGTGCAGGAATCTAGAAGATGCACTAGATTGTTTGTTAACAGATCATTATGAAATTGAAGAACGAATGATGATTGTTGGAAAAGTAGTGAATGATGGTCGAGTGGCACAGGAAATGTACGCATTAAATGATATTGTGGTAGCACGTGATGGAGAGACTCAGATTATATATTTTCATATTTATGTAAATGGACAATTGTTAAATAGTTATTATGCAGATGGAGTTATTTTATCAACACCTACTGGTTCTACGGGGTACAATATGTCAGCAGGAGGCCCTATTGTAGAACCAAAAGCAAATCTTATTGTTGTTACGCCTATTTGTCCACATACAATTTATTCAAGAAGTATTATTTTGTCTCCAGAGGATCGAATTCAAATTGAAATTGCACATGGAAAATCTCATCGTAAACAGTATGCAAGAGTAAATTTTGATGGAGAATATGCCACCTTATTAAGAGATGGTTCTCTTGTAGAAATCATGCGTTCGGAAAGAAAAGCAAAGATTATAAAGATTGATCAAGTGAGCTTTTTATCAACTTTACAGAAGAAAATGAGTGAATAATTAAGAAAAAGGAAGGAGTAGTAGATGAAAAGAGTACGGCAAGATAAAATTGTAGAATTAATAGACCTATATGATATTGAGACGCAAGAAGAACTAGCAGAACGATTGAATCAGTCAGGATTTGCTGTAACACAAGCTACTATTTCTAGAGATATTCGTGAATTAAAATTGACAAAGGCAATTTCCTCGTCTGGAAAACAAAAATATATTGCCATGAAATCTGTGGAGTTTGCTCAAGTAAATGATAAGTATACAAGAATTTTAAAAGATGGATTAGTGGAAATGGATGCAGCACAGAATATTTTAGTATTAAAGACTGTGTCTGGTATGGCAATGGCAGTTGCTGCTGCATTAGATGCTATGAAGATGAATGAAATAGTTGGTTGTATTGCAGGAGATGATACTATTATGGCAGCGATTCGTTCGAATCAAGATACGCAAATGGTCATAGATAAAATTACAGAAATGATTAGATAGGATATAATTATATGAGAAGAAATGGAGGAAGGAGATGTTAGTTAGTTTACATGTCAAAAATCTAGCATTGATTGATGAGACAGAAGTAGAATTTGGAGAAGGTTTGAATATTTTATCAGGTGAAACGGGTGCTGGTAAATCAGTGATAATAGGATCCATTAATTTAGCACTGGGTGGTAGAACTGATAGAGAACTTATCCGAACAGGTGCAGAATATGCATTTGTGGAACTAGTATTTTATATAGAATCTCGTATGCAATTAGAAGAGATTAAGGAGCTTGGCATTCCAATAGAAGAGGACGGTGTGCTAATTATTCAACGAAAGATTATGGTTAAAAAAAGTATTTGTAAAATTTGTGATGAAACAGTAACAGCAAAAGTATGTAAAAAACTTGCTAGTATTTTAATTCATATCTATGGACAACATGAACATCAAACATTATTAGATAAGCGTAATTACTTATCTATCTTAGATTATTATGCAAGAGAGGAAATAGGTACCCTATTAGAATCTTTGCAAAAATCTTATCAAAGTTATCACACCCTAGAACAACAATTAATGAATATGGATATAGATAAATCTAGTAAAAATAGGGAATTATCTTTATTAGATTATGAAATTAATGAAATAGAAGAAGCAAATTTAGAACAGGGAGAAGATGAACAATTAGAGAATACTTATCAAAAAATGGTAAATGCACAAAAAATTATACAGTCTGTTTCTAGTGCTTATCATTTTGCAGGTTCTTCCCAAGGAGCTAGTGAACTGATTGGACGTGCAGTACGTGAATTAAATAGTGTGACGCAATATGATGAAAAAGTACAAGAATTAGCGACTCAAATGGAAGAAGTGGACAATCTTTTAAGTGATGTAAATCACCAACTTTCTTTATATCAAGATACATTAGAGTATAAAGAAGAAGACTTTTACTCGTGTGAGGAACGATTAAATCTAATCAATCATTTGAAAGCAAAATATGGAAAAACCATAGAAGAAATTATGGATTATCAGCAATTACAGGTTGAGAAGAGAAATAAACTTTTAGACCACGATGAGTATTTGATAAAAATTCAGGAAGAATATAGTAAGTCAAAAAAAAGTTTAGAAGCTTTATGTAAAAAAGCACATCTTATACGTGTAGAACAAAAGGTAAATCTAGAAAATCAATTAAAGGAAGTTTTGATGGATTTAAACTTTTTAACTATTGAATTTGAGATTCATGTGGAATCTAAGAAGCAATTGAGTGCAAAAGGGTTTGATGAAATTGAATTTTTCATATCTACTAATACAGGAGAAAAGGTGCGTCCTCTAAGTCAAATTGCTAGTGGAGGAGAATTATCTCGTATTATGTTAGGACTAAAAACGATTCTTGCTAATAAAGATCAAGTGGATTCTCTAATATTTGATGAGATTGATACAGGTATTAGTGGGAAAACAGCTTGGAAAGTAGCTGAAAAATTATCAGTTTTATCAAAAGAAAATCAAGTAATCTGTATTACGCACTTACCTCAAATCGCAGCTATGGCAGATCATCATTATCAAATCAAAAAAAAAGCTCATGAAAACCAAACCATGACTACTATTGTAAAGATGAAAGAAGAAGAACAGATCAAGGAGCTTGCTAGGTTATTAAGTGGAGATTTGATTACTGATGCTGTTTTAGAAAATGCGAAAGAATTGAAAAAATTAGCAAAAAAGACAAAACATTCTAAAGTAAATTAACTATTTTATCACATAATAAGAAGGACAAGAAAAAGTCCTTTTTTTTGTTGGCAAATTAGAAAAGGAGACAAAAGAATGAATTATAAATATAATAAAAGATTAAAAATCTATCGTACTATATTAGTACTTGTTCTAGCAAGTGTAATAGTAGGCGTTGGTTATTATCAATATTATGATTATTATAAACAAGTACCAGATAAAATTAGTGTTAATTTAGGCAATGAACATCAGATTGACGTAAATGTTCCTGCCAAAGCGACTATATATAATAAAAGTTTAGAAGTAGGAGGATTTGGAAGTAGTAATATTCCAGCAGAATCCATCGAAATAGATTTAAGTAATACAATGCAAATAATTGCTAATGAAGAATCATCATATGAAATGGAAGTAAAATTATTTGGCTTTATTCCTTTGAAAACGGTCGAATTAGAAGTGGTAACAGGAGTTCAATTAATTCCAGGGGGAATTCCTGTAGGTATTTATGTGAAAACAAATGGGGTGTTAGTTATTGGTACTGGTACTTTTACTGGTGCAGATGGAAAACAGTATGAACCTAGTAAAAATATATTGAAATCGGGTGATTATATACAGGCAATTAATGGGATAGAAGTTATGACAAAAAATCAAATAATTACGGAGTTACAAAAATCCCAAGGTGAAGAAGTTATTCTTACATTTACTCGTCTAGATGAAAATATGGAAGTGACACTGTTTCCTATTTTAAGTGATTCGGGTGATTATAAAGTTGGAATTTGGTTAAGGGATAGTGCACAAGGTATAGGAACTATGACATTTCTTACAGAAGATGGGGTGTTTGGTGCATTAGGACATGGTATAACAGATATTGATACTACAACCTTAATGAATATGAAAGGTGGAAGTCTTTACCAAACAACTATTGTAGCTATTCATAAAGGTGAGAAGGGGATACCTGGAGAACTTACAGGTAGCATTGATTACTTATCAGAAAATATAATGGGAGATATTATTGGAAATACAGAAAAAGGTATTTATGGTATTGTGAATGTCAACACAAGCGAAATGATTGGGAATGATACAATTCCTATGGGTTATGCAAGTGAAGTAGTTATAGGTGATGCGGAAATTCTATGTACTATAACAGGAGAAGAGAATTATTATGATATTGTCATTCGTAAAGTGGATTATTCAGATTATAATTCTAATAGAAGTATTGAAATAGAAATTGTGGACGAAACCTTATTGCATCTTACGGGTGGCATTGTACAGGGGATGAGTGGGGCGCCGATTGTGCAGAATGGGAAGCTTATCGGGGCGGTGACACATGTGCTTGTGAATGATCCGACGAGGGGGTACGGGATTTTTATAGAGAATATGTTGGAGACGGCGGAGGGGGTAAAGTATTAAAAGAATAGTTTCAACAAGGATAGGGATGAGATTTCGGTCTTTTCTCTATTTTTATACGTAAAAAATGACAGAAAGAAGGATGATTATGGAAATAATAAATAAAGCTCAATGGAGCATAGAGAAGTTTCCACAAAGACACCTTATCGTAGATAATTATTCACGTGACATCATAAAAATGATGTTTGATATAATAGAACAAGGATGTACTGTCAATCGGTTAGTAGCAGTATTAAACGTTAGAAGAGTAAGTACACCAATTGAATACAGCCAAACAGGATTTTTATTTGTAAGTAAAAAGATAAGAAAAATGAATGGACACATAAAATGGTAATAAGGATTCTTCAAAATAAAGTATATACAGGATGTTTGGAACATAACAAGAAACAGGGAGAAGAAATAGTTGTTGCTAATACTCATGAAGCGATTGTAGATGCAGAACAATTCTATAATGTTCAAAGAAATATAGCTAAAGGGACAACAGGTAGTGTGATAGATAGGTTATTAGCAGACTATGAAGGCAGTCTGTATTGTGGAGTTTGTGGAAAAAAATTTAGAAAAAAAGTACGTGGGAAATATGTGTACTATGGTTGTTTGGATAGTATGAAAAATGGAGAAGTAGTTAAGGGATGGGGATTTAGTAGTGAATAAAACAATATAGGAAGGAAGTTAGAAATACAAATGATTAAACATTAATGAAAATAGTAATACGTGATATAAGTCTATAAAAATTGCTTTGCTATATATAAATCTCAATTAATCATAATAAAACTGATATATTATGATTTAATCACAACAAAACTGATATATTATAATTTAATCATAATAAAACATTTTTGTTATTGATTAATTGTATTGACCATGCAATGTTAATTTGTTATATTAATATTGGGTTTATGTATATTTATGTTGAATTAATGTAAAAGAGGAGTAAAAATGAATAATACGAATAGTGAAAATAGATGGGTTTCTATGACAGAAATTTGCAATCATCTCGGGATTAGTAGAGATACTGCTATAAAATGGATAAACAAAAAAGAAATGCCCGCAAATAAAATTGGTAGACTTTGGAAATTTAAAGTAGACGAAGTTGATAACTGGGTACGAAGTGGTGGTGCAGAAGAAAAGGAGTACAATATATGAAAGCAGAACTTATTAAGCGTTTATTTAAAGCTATTTTTTCTGAAGATATAATTTCATTGAAAAAAATTGCCCATATCATTATTAACGAAGAACGTGAGTTGGGACATGGGAAATTAGCTAATGCACTTGAACATATTAGTGTAACTGAAAAACCCCGATTTGGAGTTAATGGAGAAAGAACATCGACAACTAATGTAAATAATATGTCATCTTTACCATCTAGTAAGAGAGATGGCACACAGTTAGTGTCTTTTGTTTCCAGAGAACTTCTTAAACACCATATGGTGCTTCCAGAAGAAGTTGAAAATCGGATGATATCCATTGAAAAAGAATATGCGGCTAAAGAACGTCTATTTAAGTATAATCTTTCTCCTAAAAAAAAGATTCTTCTATACGGTTCTCCAGGCTGTGGTAAAACCCTTAGCGCTGAAAGGATTGCATGGAATTTA
>JAWXVF010000127.1:0-7661 GCA_044425555.1 Eubacteriales bacterium | reverse complement strand
GGTGTAGACTATGCACCAATTCATCGTTCGGCACCTAAATTTGAAGAGCAATCTACACAAACAGAATTGTTAGAAACAGGAATTAAAGTAGTTGATTTACTTTGTCCTTACCAAAAAGGTGGTAAAATTGGTCTTTTCGGTGGAGCTGGTGTAGGTAAAACTGTATTAATTCAAGAACTAATTCGTAATATTGCTACAGAACATGGTGGATACTCAGTATTTACTGGTGTAGGGGAAAGAACAAGAGAAGGAAACGATTTATACCATGAAATGATTGAATCAGGAGTTATTGATAAAACAACCATGGTATTTGGACAAATGAATGAACCACCAGGAGCTAGAATGCGTGTAGGTCTAACAGGTCTTACTATGGCAGAATATTTCCGTGATAAAGGTGGTAAAGACGTACTATTATTCGTGGATAACATTTTTCGTTTTACACAGGCTGGTTCGGAAGTTTCAGCGTTGCTTGGACGTATGCCTTCAGCTGTTGGTTATCAACCAACACTTCAAACAGAAATGGGTGCAATGCAAGAACGTATTACTTCAACAAAAAATGGTTCTATTACATCGGTACAAGCTGTATACGTACCTGCGGATGATTTAACTGATCCAGCACCTGCAACAACATTTGCGCATTTAGATGCAACAACTGTATTATCACGTTCTATCGTTGAACTTGGTATTTATCCAGCGGTAGATCCATTAGAATCATCATCAAGAATTTTAGATCCACGTGTAGTAGGAGAAGAACACTACAAGGTTGCTCGTGAAGTGCAAGAAATTCTTCAAAGATACAAAGAATTACAAGATATTATTGCAATCTTAGGTATGGACGAATTATCAGAAGATGATAAATTAGTAGTATCAAGAGCAAGAAAAATCCAAAGATTCTTATCACAACCATTCTTCGTTGCTGGACAATTCACAGGATTGGAAGGAAAGTATGTTCCAATTAATGAAACAGTACGTGGATTTAGTGAAATCATTGAAGGGAAACATGACCAAATTCCAGAAAGTTACTTCTTAAATGCAGGTAGCATTGATGACGTACTTGCTCGTGTAAAATAAGATGTAATTATTGTGAAAGAACGGAGTTAAGATGGCAAAAGAACAAGAATTTGAGATCAAAATTATTACACCAGATCGAGTATTCTATGAAGATGTTGCAACTATGGTTGAGTTTAATACAACAGAAGGTGAAATTGGTGTTTTTAAGAATCATATTCCAATGACCGTCATTGTACAGCCAGGAATCTTGGCACTTACTAACGAAGATTCTGTAAAAATAGCTGCACTACACTCTGGTTTCGCCGTAATTCTAGCAGACAAAATTACAATTATGGCAGAAATTATTGAATGGCCTTCAGAAATTGATTTGGATCGTGCTACAGCTGCAAGAGAACGTGCTGAAAATCGTATTAATATGAAAGAAAATGCAACAGATTTATTACGAGCTGAAACAGCATTACATCGTGCAATGGCACGTATTGAAGTATTGAAATAATAAGGAAAAGTGCACCCGAAATGATACGAAAACGTATATTTTAGGTGCATTTTTATGAAGGAAGTATATGGAAGAATTAAAAGAACGATTAAAGATGGATCTGACAGAAGAATTAGTACAACTAATCATTAGTAATCAACGTAAAGGGACGGATGTTAGCAAGGTGAAGGTACGTCCTTTTTTGGAGAAAAATATACTTTTATTTCAAGAAAGTAGGTATATAGGAACAAAAGTATATCACAAAAACTATACAAAAGATGAATTGATTCAAGAAATTCAAGAATTATTGACGCATTCATTTAAGCAACTAGAGCTAGAAACAATAAGTAGTCGTACTATTGTTTTAGTAAGTAAACAGGGTAAGATTACAATAAAAACAAAGAAAGTCAACCAAACTAAGAGTAAAACAATAGATTTGGCACATAATAGAAAAAAGAAGTATATATTGCCAGAAGGAGAAGTAATCCCTTTTTTGGTGGATTTAGGAATACAATCCAAAGAAGGAAATATTTTACATGCTAAGTATGATAAGTTCAAACAAATAAATCGATATTTAGAATTTTTGGAGGATATTTTTCCTGAATTAGAAAAATATAAAATTATTCGGATTGTAGATTTTGGATGTGGAAAAGCATATTTAACGTTTGCAATGTATTATTATTTAGTAATAGTAAGAAAGAAAAATGTTGAAATTATAGGTTTAGATTTAAAAGAAGATGTGGTGCAAAGGTGCAATCAGTTAAAAGAGCAATATGGATATGATCAAATGAACTTTCAAGTGGGTCATATAGAGGACTATGAAAGCAAGAAAGAAATTGATATGGTAGTTAGTTTGCACGCATGTGATACGGCAACAGACTATGCATTAGAAAAAGCTGTAAAATGGAATGCAAAAGTAATCTTTGCTGTTCCGTGTTGTCAACATGAAGTGAATCAACAGATACAGAATGAAATGTTAGCACCTATTTTACAATATGGAATTATTAAGGAGAGAATTTCGGCACTGATGACAGATGCTATCCGAGCAAATATATTGACAGAGTATGGATACCAGACTCAAATACTAGAGTTTATTGATATGGAACATACTCCTAAAAATTTATTAATACGTGCTGTGAGAAAGAATAATTTTGTTTCTCCTAATATGAAAATAAGGCATACTATGAAAGAGTTACACGTCACACCTACGATAACCAAGTTATTGTAGTGCAAGGAGTTATTTATGAGGAATTTATTTAAATATTTTATATTTTTTATTATTTTTGTATTGGCATCGTTTATTTTTAGTAATGCGATGAATCAAGGAAATAATGAGATGACAATAGAAATGAATGCTCCTACTATGCCTTATGCCAGAGTCATTTATCAAGGCCAACCAATTAATTATCTATTAGGAAATAACCAGAAGATGGAACTGCCATTTCAAAGAAACAGTATTACTCCAATAGATGAAGATCGCAGGATACAATTAGAATTTAAAAGTGTTAATGACACCATTGAAAGTATTTCTTATGAAGTAAGAAGTATTGATGGAGAGCGCTTAATAGAAAGCACGAATGTATATGATTATAAGCAAAGTAAAAATGAAGTAAAATTAGATATTGTTATTAAAGATTTAATACAAAAGGAAACAGAGTACGCACTCATTATGCAAGTGCAATTAGAAGGGAAATCACCGTATTATTATTACACTAAAATAATTGAAACAACGAATTCCAATGCGTATGATAAAATTGCATTTGCTTTGGAATTTCATAATGTAACGTTTTATAAAGAGCGAGGAGCGGAGTTAGCTATTTATCTAGAACCTAATGCTAGTGGTGATAATACTTCGTATTACTATGTTAATATACATTCTAGCCTGTCTCATATTATGTGGGGAGATTTAACCGTAAGAGAGATTGGTGATCCAGTGATTACCTTAAAGGAATTAGGAGAACAAACAGGCGTCATAACGATTGAAACAGTAGTAGAAATAAAAGGAGAGAATAAAACGGTTCAATGCAAAGTAGAGGAATATTATAGAGTACGTTATGGAACAGAGCGTATCTTTTTATTACAGTATGAACGTACTGCAGAAGAAATTGTCAGTATGGATGATTTTAAAATAGTAAATAATAAATTACTATTAGGAATTGTCGATCCAAATATAGAAACAGTGGAAAGTGAAGGGGGAACAGTTATTGCTTTTGAAATAGCAGATTCTTTATATACGTATAATTTAGTAGATAATAAATTCAGCTGTCTATTTAATTATTATGATGGAAGTAAAGTAGAAGTAAGAGATTATATTGCTAATAATGAGATCAAAATATTAAGTGTAGAGGAAACAGGTAATGTTCGTTTTCTAGTGTATGGTTATAAAAAACGAGGCAGTCGAGAAGGGGATATTGGAGTACAGATGTACTATTATGACAGCCAATTTAACACTATAGAAGAAGAAATTTATATTCCTTATACAAAATCAGCAGAACTTTTAAAACAGAATATTAATCAAATGTCGTATTTAACTAAGAATAATATTTTATATCTTATGTTAGAGAATGCAATATATGCGATTGACCTAGATAATCACCAATATGATATAGTAATAGATGGATTAGAAGATGGTAATTATCATATTTCAGAAACGAATGAAATGTTAGCATGGCAAACAGATCGAACAGGGGAATTGTCTTCCCAGATTATTATAAAAGATTTATTATCAGGAGAGGAAACAATAATTAATGCTCCACACAATGAATATATTAAAAGTTTAGGGTTTATACGAAATGATTTAATATATGGATTTATCAAAGATGAGGACATTATTACAAATAGTACCAATCAATGGATTTATCCTATTTACCTTGTACAAATACAGAATCAACAAGGAGAAGTTGTAAAAAAATATCAAGAAGAGAATATTTATGTGACTGATTGTGTAGTAAATAATAATCATATTTTGGTAGAGCGAATACAAAAAAAGATAATAAGTGAGGAAGAACCAATAGAATTTACTTACTATAAGATTGTAGATGATCAAATTATTAACAATGAAGTACAAACTTATAAAATGAATGAAGTAGAAGTTGTAATTACGTATGAGTATAAAAAAATAGTTCAAGTCATATTAAAAAGTATTGTAAATGCCAATCAATTAGCAACACTTGTACCTGAAATTGTGCTCTATGAAGGAGAAAGAACCATTGCCATACAAAAAGAACAGGATGTATCAGCACAATATTATGTATATACAAGAAATGGAATTGAAAATTCGTATTATAATGCTAGTGACGCAGTCTTATTGGCAAAAGAATTGTCTGGTGTAGTAGTCAATCAATATGGTAAATTGGTATGGGAATCGGGGAACTTGGCTACACGTAATCAAATAATGGCAATTACTTCATACATTCCTAATGATAATAATTCTCAATTAGCAGAATGTATAGATATTATATTAGAGTATGAAGGTGTTACACAAAGTACGCAAAATTTAGTGGCACAGGGATATACTGCTATGGAAATTTTAGAAAGAACATTGCCAGATAGTACTGTTCTTGATTTGACAGGCTGTACAATAAATGATATGTTGTTTTATTTGAATCGTGATATGCCAGTGTTGGTTTTATTAAATGAAGGAGATGCAGTTTTATTAACAGGATTTAACACCACAGAAGTAGTGGTCTTGGATCCAATAACGGGTATTTTAACGAAAAAAAGTATTTCTGAAGTGAGAACATGGTTTCAAGAAAATGGTAATTATTTTATCACATATATTGAGAATGGAGTAGATGGTTAGATTCCATGAATAGGAAAGGAAAGAAAGAATGGATGAAAGAATTAAACAATTAGCAGAAGGATTAGTAGATTATTCGTGCAAAGTAAAAAAAGGCGAAAAAGTATATGTACATTACGTAGGAGAAGCCACTTGTGATTTGGCAAGGGAAATTGTAAAAAAAGTATATGAGCGTGGTGGTATTCCATTTGCACATTATTCCGATCAAAAAATGTTACGAGAAATTTTAATGGAGTGTAATAAAGAGCAACTTTCTCTAATGACACAAGTGGATTCGATTGAAATGAAAGAAATGGATTGTTATATTGGGATACGAGGTACGAATAATATCTCTGAATTATCGGATGTACCTCGTGAGAAGATGGAATTATATGATGAACTCTATAGTGATCCAATTCACCACAAAATTAGAGTACCACATACTAGATGGGTGGTGTTACGTTATCCAAATGCATCTATGGCACAACTGGCAGGTAGTAGTTCAGAAGCTTTTGAAAAATTTTATTTTGATGTATGCAATCTAGATTATTCTAAAATGGGAAAAGCAATGGAATCTCTTGTAACGTATTTGAATCGAACAGATCAAGTAAGAATGGTAGGTCCTGATACAGATATTACATTTTCTATTAAAGATATAGCAGCAGTACCATGTTGTGGATTGCGTAACATTCCTGATGGAGAAGTATATACTGCTCCAATACGTAATTCAGTCAATGGCACAATTACTTATAACACACCATCTGTATATCAAGGGTTTGTTTATGAGAAGATTCAATTTACTTTTGAAAATGGTAAGATTATAAAGGCAACAGCGAATGACACAGAACGAATCAATCAAGTATTAGATATGGATGAAGGAGCTAGGTATATTGGAGAATTTGCAATTGGTGTCAATCCCTATATTTTACATCCTATGAAAGATACCCTTTTTGATGAGAAGATTAATGGATCAATTCATTTTACACCAGGAAATTGTTACGATACCGCTTCTAATGGGAATCACTCAAAATTACATTGGGATCTTGTATGGATTCAAAGAGCAGATTATGGTGGTGGAGAAATTTATTTTGATAATGTATTAGTGCGTAAAGATGGGATTTTTGTGGTATCCGAGTTGGAATGTTTGAATCCAGAACATTTAGTGGGGACAGAATAAAATATGCTAGTAAGTATAGGAATCATGTTATTAACAGGGTTATTCTTTGGAAGAATCTGTAATAAGCTACGATTACCAAGCTTAGTTGGTATGATTGTAGCAGGAGTATGGATAGGACCACATATGTTATCAATACTAGATCCTATTATAATAGAACTTTCACCCCAATTAAGACAAGTGGCATTAGTGATTGTATTGACTAGAGCAGGACTTGCTCTAAATATATATGATTTATGGAAAGTGGGCAAACCTGCATTGTTACTTTGTTTTCTACCTGCAACTGTAGAGATTATGGGTATCGTCTTATTAGCACCTAGAATAATGGGAATTACAACGATTGAAGCAGTTCTTATGGGGTGTGTATTAGCAGCAGTTTCTCCAGCAGTAATCGTACCTCGTATGCTTAAGATGATGGAGGAAGGGTATGGGGTAGAGAAAAGTATTCCTCAGATGATTTTAGCAGGAGTTTCTGTAGATGATGTTTATGTGATTGTATTATTTACATCTGTAATGGCTATTGCTAGTGGAGGGAATTTATCTAGCAATATGTTATTAGAGATTCCCATCTCAATTGTATTAGGTGTTCTAATCGGTATAATAACGGGTGTAATCTATATAAAGGTAATAAATTGGTGTAGTTTTTCTAATGCAATGGAAGTGATTCTATTATTAAGTAGTTCATTTTTATTATTAGGATTAGAAGAGAAAATAGGGGAGTACATACCAATATCAGCCCTACTTGCCATCATGAGTGTGGGAATAACAATTTATCATAAGAGGAAAACTGTTGCTATTTCTTTATCGAATGCTTATGAAAAGTTATGGGTGGCAGCTGAAATTATTTTATTTGTATTAGTAGGAGCAAGTGTAAATATAGAGTATTTACGTAAAGAAGTGGGATTTGCAATGATTATAGTAGGTGGTGGATTAATCTTTCGAATGTTAGGAGTGTGGATTAGTACCATAGGAGCAAGGTTAGAATGGAAAGAGCGAATTTTTTGTTCTATTGCTTATACCCCAAAAGCAACAGTGCAAGCTGCGATTGGAGGAATTCCACTTGCAATGGGCTTACCTTGTGGAGAAATAATATTAACAACAGCCGTAGTAGCGATACTATTAACAGCACCAATAGGTGCCGTAGGAATTGATACCTTGGCACATAGATTAACAAATATGCAGGCAGGAGAGAATAGATTAGATGAATTTTAAAGAGCAATATC
>JAWXVF010000126.1:0-7722 GCA_044425555.1 Eubacteriales bacterium | reverse complement strand
CGATTTTTACCGCTAATTCAAGTATAAAGAGATTCAAGAATAAATACAATACCTATCTCAATAATAGTTTCATTTATGGTGGTGCCACGTCAGGGGCATGGAAGTTTTATTTCTATAAATCAAATATTCTTTCCTGCAAAATCTTCCTATTGTGCTCTCCTTTAGATTCAGCAAAAATATCGCTACTAGGTTTAACTCCTAATATTAGTTAGAGTGTCAAAACTAACCCTTTATGAATAAAAAATGCCACCTGATGCACTAATACATATGTCTGGCGTTATTAAAACTAGGTATCTATACAAGACTCTACTATAAGCTCTTGGAACATCTTACCTGCATTTTTTGTTTGTGGTATCATTATTCCACGTGGAAGTTGATTACATAAATAATTGTATATAAAACCACTCAACCATTGGTCGTTGATATCTATATCATTAGACAACAATATAGATAATTTAGATAACATATTAAAATCAGCCTTTATACATTCTCCAAGCTCCGTACAATCCGATACAGCAGAATATTTTTCTCCTACCATTTTACATATTTTATTAATCATCTCTACATCATTTTCTAAAAGTTTTATTTTATTCTCTTGGATCATATTATCTATTTGTTGATTAATCCTTGTCAATTCAGAACGAAATTGTTTAGCTTTTCTTAATGCTAAAAAGTCATTTGGATTGTGTCCTTGCATCATTTCAGCAAAATCAATTTTATCGTTGCCTATTGTATTTAATAATAAATTTAACATCTTCTTTGCCCTTTCATATAATTTTAAAAAATATTTAAGTATAGTATATATCTTTACTATTTTAAAAGTTGGTTCAATGCTTCCGTAAAACTTACACTTGTTTTTTCGATTTCTCCACAAGGAAATTCATTATTTGCGTATGATAATATTAAAGAGTTTAACCATGGGTCATTAATGTTAAGTAAATATGCTTTAGCAATTAATGCACAATCTTCACCAATGTCAAGTGCTATTTCATAATACACACCTGCTTCAGATAACATATCCACCGTAGCTGATTCCAGTGCTCCTTCGGTAAAACGCATAATACGATATACCCCTTGAACATAACTTAATTCTTCCTCTATAAAGTTTTCTCTATTTTCCTCCATAAGTTTATCTACTAATGCGTTCACTCGTATTCGTTCATTTCTATACTCTTCAATATCTCTTAAGTCTAATAGGTCATTTGTATCATGCCCATCAAACATTTCTTTTTTTAAAATTCTACATTCCAAAATTGCATTCATAAATAATTCTAACATATTTTATACCTCTCAATATTTACCTTGTGTTTTCAGCCAATTTTGCATCAAATCAACTGCATCATACGGTGTAACATTAGTACCTAGAACAACCTTTCCATCTGGGGATTTCACATCAACTTTAATATCATCTAGATACTTATAAGCTTCTCTATATCCATCAAATAACGCATCGCTTGTACCTGAAAAAAAATCTTGCCTAGAACCTATAAAATATCCTTCTGCATTGTGCAATCTCCAATGGTCATGTGCTGAATTGCTACTCGTAGGAAATAAAGTAGGTCTATTTTTATCATATCTTGTTGTCGTAAACGGTTTACCATCAGATTTCTTAATTGAAGGAACATGATGTCCTGCATTTGTAGCAACAAATACTTTGAGCATGTCTACTGGTGTATTGGCTAACAAATTCTTTTGTGCTACAGCAATTGCTTCACTAACGCTTTTCCCTTCATTTATTGCCACTTCAAAAGCCGTATCGTAATAATCATTAATATATGCATCTCTAGGACATTGAACTTTATTCCCAGTAGGATCCATAGTAAACAGAATTATTCCTACAATAAGCATAGAGGTTTAGTCCATCGCCTCTATAAGTATCTTCCTGCGTAAACCTAGCTATAACAGGATTGTAAAATCTCGCACGCAAGTAATACTGCCCAGTAAAATAGCATGAATGCTATGGGTCTAGTTGTTACATATTCATTTGTTTTATGTAGTCTTTTAAACATTTGCTATTTGGGTTAGCAGACAAAAAATCGTCAATTATTGCTTTTTCGCTACTAATAATTATTATGATATCAAAATCCCAAACTATTATCTCGGTTTTCGCTAATTTATTCTGAATACTAATTGGTTCTAACCATAATGAATCGTTTTCAAATGCATATGGTAAACTTGATTTTAAAATTTCATGTATTTGAATTTTTTCATCAAAACCCGAAAAAACTGCCCACTTAAATTTGTTTTTATCAATTATTTCGTAAATATCTTTTTTTTCAACAAAAATGTATTCTAATTTATTAGAATGATAATAGTTATAGGTTGAATCCAAATCAGTTAATAACCAGTTTTGAGATTTAAATATATTATTTGTAAAAATTGCTGTATCATCATCTTTTAATTCCAATATTAGTCCGTAGTATTTTATATTATTCTGCAAAATATCTACCTCCTTCCGTGCACATGTGGAAATTCTGGATGTCTAGTAGGATTTCCGTGATTTGTCATATCTACATCTCTAATTTGATTTCCTAGATTAGATATAACTATCTCTCTATCATGTATATTACTATATCGTGTCTCTGTACTCGGTCTATCTGGTAGATTTGGAGTATCTGCAACTGGTCTAATAGGCTGATTACTATCAACCCATTTAGTATACCTTACTCTATCTTCTGCTGACATTAAGTCTGTAAAAGATAAATTTGGTTTTAATGGGTCTTTCCCAAAACTTTGTTGATATGCTACATGTGCAGGTGTACCCTCTTGACGTAATTTAGCATACAGTTCACCTTTAGTTTCACAAGCATTCCCCGTTGGGTCTGCATAATAAGTCGGATTATTGTGACAATAAGCATAAAGGTTTAACCCATCGCCTCTGTATATATCTTCCTGCGTAAATCTAGCAATTACAGGATTGTAAAATCTCGCACGTAAATAATACTGTCCCGTAATTGGGTCTAATTGCTGTCCGTTGAATTTAAATCTGTTTTTGACTTTTTCAACAGAGTGTACAACCTCGCCCCAAGCGTCATACTCATATTCATTTAGGACATTTTCACCCTGTGTAATATGAGTAACCAATCCCCTCTCATCGCTTGCGTAATGGTAATATGTCCTGTCGTGGTCGGCACTTCTAAATAGCAACCACTTCACGATTTCGGTTTGAAAATTGCATATAGCGATTACTTTCATCTATTTTATAACAAAACACCTAATTATAACCTCAAATATTAACTACATTATCGAATTAAAATTACTATAAAACATAATATGATTTTAGTATATTTATCCATTAAGTTGGATTTCGTCCTTCATTTGTGATACTTCATTTTTCCAGAAATTTTCTTGTTCATTAAAGCTTTCATCATTACTTAAAAGCTCTTGCTCTAACAATTCTATTTCTGAAAGTGGAAAGTCTAAATCCAAATATGCATCTTCTCCATAATTCTCTTGAATTTTACCAATAAAGTTTTCGAATGAAATTAGGTTCATATATAATTTAGATAATGTAGAATTCATACTACAAACAATTGCGTTATCTTCATGTGAGAATATATCGATACTTCCAACCTTTACATCGATTACTATAGAATCTCCATTATCTATATTTCCTATCTGAACAAACTTACCTAAACCCTCCTTTTGAATATTATTTAAAGTTTTCATATTAAAACTTAAATAAGGTGAAGCTTGTACTGGTAATCCTATTTCTGATAAGGTACTTATCAAATCATCCCCTAATCCTAATTTAGCTAAATCTTCCTTGTTAAATTTAATTAGAGGTAGTTCCTCTGTGTTCCAGTTTTGTTCAAAAAAGTTATTATTCATTTTAATTCCTCCTAATTATTAGAAAATGTTTGAGCTATTGCAGTTAAATAATCATTACCTCTTACTCCAAAATCATCTTCAATGTTGTGTATGCCTCCATAGCCGTTATGGTGTCGTTGTGGTATTGGCATAGCTTGTCCACCACCTCCTATATGATGATGAATCAATAAATCTCCAAATGTTGGGGTTATTTCTCAACATTGTTCTAAAAAATGTTCTACTACTGCGTTGCCATCCAGCTGAGTTAGTTGAACGAGTTCCAAAGTTCATATTTACAATATATCGTGGATCTGCTCTATACGCAAGCGGTATTGATGCTACATCTATTCCTCTATATGCTCTTATATCATCAAAGTTCAAATTAAGCGGAAGAACACTTGCCTGTTGCATTGCAAGTCGATGCGCCTCTGCCGCTGGCATATCTGGATTATTTGCTCTTATCTGATCATATGCATCTTTTACACAGTTTCTATAATTCCCAGTCAAATCCACATAATAAACAGGGTTATTCCAACAATAAGCATAGAGATTCAACCCATCTCCTCTATAGGTGCCCTCTTGCGTAAACCTAGCATTAACAGGATTATAAAACCTTGCTCTTAGATAGTATTGACTAGTGAAATAGCATAAATGCTATGGGTCTAGCTGTTGTCCATTGAATTTAAATCTGTTTTCGACATTTTCAACGGAATGTGTAACCTCGCCCACACGGTTACGTGTTTGCATCAATACTCATATTCATTTAGGACATTTTCGCTCTGTGTAATATGAGTAACCAATCCCATTCTCATCGCTTGCGTAATGATAATATATTCTATCATTGTCGGCACTGCTAAACAGTAGTTCACTTGTATAAATCTTAAAATGACGTACATTCATTTAAAATTGCTCTTAAACAAAAGTTGTAAAAAATGTACGTCCCCATTTAGTGTTTTTTTCGTGAGTTATTGCGTAGTCTTACATACCCCTTTGACACTTTCAGCATAACACTATGTTACAAAATAATAGATAATTGTTCCCCCTCAAATTTATCTCCAAAACCATTGTTTTGACTAATCAGAAATTGTTCAAAGTCATTAAAATTTGGAACTCGTAGATTGTTTTTTACCATATAATCAACAAGTTCTTTTAAATAATTGAAACTTTCTTCCCCATAACCTATAATTCGAGAATATATATGGCTAGTGCCTATTCTATGAATTGCTTCAATGTAATAATTAATTTTTTCATCAATATTTTGATATAATTCATAAAGATAGATAAAATCTTCTTTGGTTAAATACTCAAACTCATGTTTATCATAGGTTTCAAATTCTAATAAATTGTCTGGTACAATCTCATTTAGTTTATAGCTCCAATCATCTAAGTAGTTTATATTGGCAAATTCCCACAGAATTTCTAGAACTAATTTCCATTTATCTCTATTATCCCCCAAATCTACTATTAGATACTCAAAACATCTAATAGCAAAAGCAACTCTACCACGTAAAGAAATTTCTTTGAAAACATCTATATTCATAAAACTTTCCTCCTATCCACTTATTATTTCTCTTACATTCCCTTTAAATGTAAAATTACAATTGTCACATGCAGGTTTAGCTTCCCCAAATCTACCTATTGGTATACCGTTTTTATCAGTAGTCGTACTCATAGTATAAAGTAACAAATCATCCAAATTAGTGCTGTTATTTAAAGCTTGGTTTACACCATCAACCTCTGCACAATTTCCTAATGGATAATTATTTAATGATTTTGTTGGTAGAAGAGTTTCTAATTGAGGATTCATATTATCTCCACTAAGCTTTACCCCTTTATTCATTCCATAATAATATTCTCCGGTTTTAACATCATATACAACAGTAGCTGTATTGAAATGAGTAGTCTTTGAATTAGAAGGAGCTAACGCTTTCTGCATTCTAACCCACTCTTGTAGTGAGTTATTTAACTCAGTTGCACTCGGTCTATCAGGCTGATTTTGAGCAGTATTATCTTTTAAAGGCTTAACCGATGAATCTCCATAATTAATTGGGTTGCCTTGACTTTTTTGAAACACATATTCTTCAGCTTTGTTTTGTAGCCACATTTCCTCAAAAGTTTGGCTATTCGGATAAGGCTCTACCTTAGGTTGACTTTCATGCCCAGTCGGATCCACATAATAAACAGGATTATTTCTACAATATGCATATAAATTAAGCCCATCGCCTCTATAAGTGTCCTCTTGGGTAAATCGTGCTATAACAGGGTTATAAAACCTTGCTCTTAGATAATACTGCCCCGTAATTGGGTCTAATTGCTGACCATTAAACTTAAATCTGTTTTCGACTTTTTCAACGGAGTGTACAACCTCGCCCCAAGCGTCATACTCATATTCATTTAGGACATTTTCACCCTGTGTAATATTGGTAACCAAGACTTAAGCAAGCTTAAGTCTGCCCATTTCATTACTTGCATAGTGGTAGAATATGCTTGCGTGTTCAGCACTACTAAATAGTAGTTCACTTTATCACAAACTGCTTTACTCTTTTGCAAGTATCACGTTAGCCATACTTGCATACTTTTGACTTTGAATCAGTTTATTTTTTAATTTATCAATTCTACACGATTAATTTCATTCAAAAGGCCTTTTCTTCTTCTAGTAAAAATCTAAAAAATTCAGTATAAGTATCAAATTCATCAGGTGTAGTTACAAAAGATCCCCCTTGCAAATTCTCAATCTCAATTGAATCACACCAAATAATTCTAGGCATGTTATCACAATCCATAAAAATTACACTTTCTGATGGTTCTGCTAAAAAAACAAATCTCGTTGGTAAAGAAATATCTTTTCTTAATCTTTTCGTTTCATCAATAATATTAAGAGTATTATCCCTACTATTTAGAAATTCAAAACATTCGACACCACCAATGTAGCCTCCATTAAAAAAACTTGCAATTTCTTTAAAATCTAATGGTAACTTCACATTCAGACTATTTTCTATTTTCATCAAATCCTCTGCACCTATTCCATTAACTTCGAACATATCAGTATACATTTTTTTAATTTCTTCCATTCGTTTCTCTCCTTAACGATTATTTGATCTCCAAATCCAATATTCTTTAGTATCAACTTGGAATTGTTTGCGATTAATTGGGAAGTTTGGATTCGGTTTATTTCTACCAAATTGACTATGCAAAATATCTTGCCCGTATTTTCCAACTCCATGATATCGAGTGCTTGCTTCGACTAATCCTCCTCTTGAATCTTGACCTAAATGGTGCAATGTAGCCAAACTCCCATCGTTTAATTCTGGAGCTAATCCTTTTTGAGCCGCTGCTGCATTGGTCATACCCTGATACTTCTTCGCACCGTTTGTCCTCACTCTATTCCAATCAATATCATTCCTTTGGAAAACTCTATAGGTTTGTCCTGTCCCTCTTTCATTAGTTGCAGTCCATTGTATAGGTGCATCATCAAAATATTTATATCTTTTATTGCTTCTTTCTTCAGACGAATCAGTTGTTTTAGCTTCTTTGGCACTTGGTCTATCAGGTTGATTTTGGGTATTACTATAATTCTCAATACCTTTATCCTTTGGATTTGACGTTACATCAGTCTTATTGTCAGCTAATACTTCTCCTTTAGATTTACAAGAGTTTCCCGTAGGATCCACATAGTAAACTGGGTTATTTCTACAATAAGCATAGAGGTTTAACCCATCACCTCTATAAGTATCTTCCTGTGTAAACCTAGCTATAACAGGATTGTAAAATCTCACACGCAAATAATACTGCCCAGTAATAGTATCTAGCTGTTGCCCATTGAATTTAAAACGGTTTTCTATCGTTTCTCTTTGGTGTGTAACTTCGCCCCAAGCATCATACTCATATTCATTTAGGACATTCTCGCTTTGT
>JAWXVF010000125.1:0-7836 GCA_044425555.1 Eubacteriales bacterium | reverse complement strand
TGCAATGGGCTTACCTTGTGGAGAAATAATATTAACAACAGCTGTAGTAGCGATACTATTAACAGCACCAATAGGTGCCGTAGGAATTGATACCTTGGCACATAGATTAACAAATATGCAGGCAGGAGAGAATAGATTAGATGAATTTTAAAGAGCAATATCTTAAAGGGTTGATAGAATTTGAAGCCATAGATGATTTTAGTTATGAGTGGGGTATGGAGGAGAAAGAGTGTACTTTATGTGAATTCTTAGGATTAAATGCAGAGGAAGAGGATGCATGGATCAGTGAGGGAGAAGATACCCTATTCGAGCTTCTAGAGTCTCAAAAGGAAGTGTAGGTTGTGTGGTGAAAATTTTATTAGTTGGTATCAATGCAAAATACATACATACGAATCCAGCATTATATAGTCTGCAAGCATATGTAAAGGCACATGATCTATTACATAGCAATATAAGGGCAAATCATATTCAGATTGTAGAATACACAATAAACAACAAAAAGGAACAGATAATAGCGAATATTTTCAAAGAAAAACCAAGTTTAATAGCTATTTCATGCTATATATGGAATGTTCAATATGTAAAAGAAATGATAGTGGAATTAAAAAAGATTATGCCTAGTGTACCCATATGGTTAGGTGGTCCTGAAGTTTCTTTTCATGGAAGTGAGTTTTTACAGCAATACCCTATGATTACAGGTATCATGATTGGGGAAGGGGAACAAACTTTTTTAGAATTGGTGGAATATTATTTAGAATGTGGTAAGAAGTTATCACATATTCAAGGAATTATCTATCGTGAAGAATGTGATAAAAAATCTGAGATAGTAGAAACGAAGTCAAGAGAGTTGACTGATTTGAATGAGATTCCATTTTTGTATGAAACACTAAATCCTTTTGAAAATCGTATTTTATATTATGAATCAAGCAGAGGGTGTCCATATCGTTGTTCGTATTGTTTATCTGCAATAGATAAGACGGTTCGCTTGAGATCATTAGACTTGGTAAAAAGGGAATTACAATTTTTTTTACATCATAATGTACCACAAGTTAAGTTTATTGATCGTACCTTCAATTGCAATATACAACACGCAATGGAAATATGGTCATTTCTTCACAAAAATGATAATGGAGTAACTAATTTTCATTTTGAGATTGCTACTGAACGTATGGAAGAAGACGCATTTTTATTATTAAGTAAAATGCGTCCAGGTCTTATACAATTAGAAATAGGAGTCCAATCTACTAATAGATTAACATTAGAGGAAATTAAACGAGTCATGTCAATTGAAAAGTTAGAAGATTCGGTAGCAAGAATACAAAGTACTAAGAATATTCATATACACCTTGATTTAATAGCAGGATTACCATATGAAGATTTAGAATCTTTTCAGAATTCTTTTAACCAAGTATATAGTATGGCACCACATGAGTTACAATTAGGGTTTTTAAAAGTATTAAAAGGCTCTCCTATGGAAGAAAAATTAGAAGAGTATGAATTACAATATTTATCGAATTCTCCCTATGAAGTATTATCAACAAAGTGGTTATCCTATGAAGAGTTATTAAGATTAAAAGAAATCGAAGAAATGGTTGAGATGTATTATAATAGTAATCAATTTCAAGTAACTATGAAATTATTAATAGGAGAATTTCATACACCATATGAATGTTACGATGCATTAGCACGGTTTTATATGAGAAAAGGTTATTTTATTACACAACCATCTAGAATGTATCGTTATGAAGTGTTATTAGAGTTTGTGCTAGAGAGTTGTATAGGGAAAGAGGAATTATACAAAGAAGCACTTACGTATGATTTATATGCTAGAGAAAATCTGAAAAGTCGTCCATCTTTTGCAAAAGATTTATCAGAAGAAAAAGATAGCATTTATAAATTTTATCAGTCGGAAGAAGAGGAAAGAAAAATATTACCACATTATGAAGGATATGGAAGTAAGCAGATGCGTAAGATGCTTCATATAGAAATTTTTAGGGAACTCTATAAGCAAAAAACGTATGTATTGTTTGATTATAAAGAGAGAAATCCACTTACTTATGAAGCAAAGACATATAAACTAACAACCTTAGTTTAGAAAGTGTACTGTAAAAATTGTCATAACTTATAATATGAAGAAGGTAGGGGCGGTGACAAAAGAAGAAGGAGGTGTAGAGTGACAAAACGAGTAAAAGCAATTTTAACATTATTAGATGAAGAATATGGAGTAGAGCATAGATGTTACTTAGATTATTCTACTCCAGAAGAGCTTCTCGTTGCAACCATGTTAAGTGCACAATGTACAGACGCAAGGGTGAACATTGTAACAAAAAAATTATTTCAAAAGTATCAATCGGTAGAGGATTTTGCCAATGCAGATTTAAAAGTGTTAGAACAAGATATTTATCAAACGGGATTCTATCATAATAAGGCGAAGAATATTATTGCTTGTTCTAAGAAGTTAAGAGATTGCTATAATAGTAAAGTACCAAAAGAGATGGACCAATTAATAGATTTAGCAGGTGTAGGTCGTAAAACTGCAAATGTAATACGTGGGAATATATTTAATGAACCAAGTATCGTAGTAGATACTCATGTAAAGCGTATTTCTAAGAAATTAGGAATTACAAAAGAAGAAGATCCAGTAAAAATAGAATACGATTTAATGAAGAAGTTGCCAAAAAACCATTGGATTTTATATAATATTCATTTAATTAAATTAGGAAGAGAAATTTGTATTGCTAGACGTCCTAAATGTGAAGAATGCTTTTTGAGTGGAGAATGTAAATCATATGGTAAATAATTATGTAGTTATTGATTTAGAAACAACAGGTTTAAAGCCTAAAGAGGATCGAATTATAGAAATAGGTGCAGTAAAAGTTTGTGAAGGAGCGATAGTAGATACTTTTCAAAGCTATGTAAATCCAGCAATGAAGATTAGTGAACTTACGCAGTCCATAACGCATATTAAGCAAGCAGAATTAGATAAGGCAGAGTACATAGAGGATATATTAGAAGAGTTTTTCGATTATTTAGAAGATGTGCCGATTGTAGGGCATAATATACTTTTTGATTATTCTTTTTTGAAAAAGGTAGCAGTTCAGAATCAATATACTTTTGATAAATGTGGTATAGATACATTGCAACTATCAAGAAAATATATACCACAAGCACCAAGTAAGAAGTTAGAAAGTATGTGTGATTTTTTTCGGATACAATATACACCTCATAGAGCCTTAGAAGATGCAATGGCAACGTATGCATTATACCAAAAGATGAGTGAATATTGCCAAGAAGTAAGACAAGTAGCACCAACACCATTGTACGTTCGATTCAAAAAAGAAGCAGTGATTACAAAACAACAAATTGAAAGGCTAGAAGAGTTGATACAAAGATATCAAATTCAAATCACATACGATGTCAATAAATTAACTAAGAATCAAGCAAGTCGTTACACGGATCAAATTCTTGCAACATACGGGAGATAATTGATTTGTTCATATTGAGTAGTTGATTGGCCGATTCTTTTAAGTTCTTAATAGCGTCTAAGTTATCTTCTTGTTGATAAATAATAGCAAGATCTAAATAAGTAGTACGGATATCAGAACCACTATCAATTGCATAGTGAAAGAATTCTTTAGCGAGAGGAATTAAATCTTCTGTCATGTAAAGATGACCAAGCTGATTAAGGTTTCTAGACAGTTTTGTATAATTCAAATCATATTGTGTTAATGTATGAAGGTTATCGGCTCCATATTCTAACTTTAAATCGGTATTAGTAAGACCTGTAAAGTTAACAATTTTTAAGAGAGAGAGTGCTTTTAATTCATCTAATAATCTTGCGATATCAGAATGTCCATTTGGATTAGGTGCAGATAAAAGTGAATCTGGTATGATTAGGTAATTTAGTTGGTCTAACGGCATTTTTTTCGTTTGATTGGCTTCGTATTCTCTTTTAAAATAAGCCTCCATATACTGATTTTCTATTCGCTGATTCTTAATATTGCGAATAGAGAAAAATATGATAAATATAACAAAACTTGCAAAAAACGGCATAATCATATATAATATCCTTTCAGTAATTAAATTTAAGAATGGAGAATACTAATGTTACATTTTAATAAAAAAACGAAAAAAATCATATCCTCAATTATTATTATACTATTAATTATTACAATGGTTATTACACCAATTGTTTCATTATTAATCTATTAATATATAACCATAAGTAATAGGGTATGTCAATAAGAAGAAAAATTTTTTTCATTGTTGGGCAAGTGGTGTTATTAATGGAATATGAGGTAAGCTTTATGAAGCTAGGAAACGTGTCAGAAACCATATTAAGGCGTTCTGTATTAAAACAGCTAGATTATAAGGAAATGGAAGTACTTGTGGCAGCAGGAGTAGGAAAAGATTGTGCCATTGTAGATATGGGAAAAGAGGATTGTTGTGCATTGTCCACTAATACATTGACTTATTATAAGAAAGGAATGGCTGGCTTATTAGTCTATAATTTAGTGAATAATTTAGCAACAAAAGGGGCTGTTTGCATTGCCCTACAGGTAAGTATATTATTACCAGAGCGAGCTAGAGAAATACAGCTTAAGGAAATTGTAGAGGAAGTAAGAAGTGCTTGTAAAGTATGTTTTGTTTCAATGACTGGTGGTAGTACAGAGGTTAGTAATAATGTGACACGTCCTATTTTATCGGCTACAGGAGTAGGGAAGCTAGATAAGGGAGATAGACTACTTAAGAGTCAGGTAGAAGTGAACCAAGATTTGGTTATGACTAAATGGGTTGGTTTACAAGGAACAGCTTTATTAGCTAAGTTAGATGAAGAACGACTAAAGGGAAGATTTTCTGCTCGTTTAGTAGAGAAAGCGAAATCTTTGGATAGATATACCAGTGTGTTGCCAGAAGCACTAATTGGAAAAAAATGTAAAGTAAGTGCCATGCATGATCTTTCAAAAGGTGGTATTTTTCAAGGATTATGGCAATTAGTAAGAGACAGTTCGTTTGGGTTAGAAGTTGATTTGAAAAAAATTCCTATTCTACAAGAAACTGTGGAAGTGTGTGAATATTATCATATCAATCCCTATGAGTTGGATAGTGGAGGCGCATTACTAATTGCCACATACAACGGAAGAGAATTAGTTGCACATTTAGAAGCAGAAGGGATTGCGTCAGCTATTATAGGACAAACTAGAGCGGGTAATGATAAGATTATTTTAAACGATGGACAACGTAGATGTTTAGAAGCACCTAAATGTGATGAATTTTATAAAGCAATGGTACAAATAGAGAGGTAGGTAGACATGAGAGAGCAGATTTTAAGAATTCTTGAGAAGAATAGCAGAATTGATTTATCAGAACTAGCAGTAATACTAGATTTAAAAGAAGAAGAAGTATTTAATGAGATGAATGCAATGGAACAAGAAGGTGTTATTTGTGGATTTCATACACTAATTGATTGGGAGAAAACTTCAGTAGAGAAAATATCAGCTTTAATAGAGGTGCGAGTAGCACCGCAAAGAGGTCGTGGTTTTGATCATATTGCAGAAAGAATTTATAAGTATCCTGAGGTGAATTCAGTGTATTTAATGTCTGGTGCTTATGATCTAATGTTAATTTTGGAAGGGAAAACATTGAAAGAAGTTGCACAATTTGTAACAGATAAATTATCAACAGAAGAATCTATCCTAAGTACTGCAACTCATTTTATATTAAAGAAGTATAAAGATCATGGAACTATTTTAGCGAAAACAAAAGAAGATGAAAGAATTCAGGTGACACCATGAGAAATCCGTTATCAGATAAAGTAAAAGAGATTAAGCCTTCTGGTATTCGTAAATTTTTTGATGTAGTGAGTGAAATGCCAAATGCGATTTCTTTGGGGGTTGGAGAACCAGATTTTGATACTCCATGGCATGTTAGAGAAGCAGGAATTCAATCGTTAGAACGTGGACGTACTTTCTATACATCTAATGCTGGATTAAAAGAATTAAAAATAGAAATTACTAATTATTTAAACAGGAAATATGGTGTACCTTATGATTATAACGAAGAGGTAATTGTAACGGTCGGTGGATCGGAAGCCATTGATATTGCATTACGTGCTATGATTAATAAAGGGGATGAAGTATTGATTCCGCAACCAAGTTATGTTTCTTATGTACCATGTGCTATCCTAGCAGGAGCTACTCCTGTGATTATAGAATTAAAGGCGGAAAATGAATTTCGCTTGACTAAGCAAGAACTATTAGATGCTATTACAGATAAAACAAAAGTTTTGATTTTGCCATTTCCTAATAATCCTACGGGAGCGATTATGGAACGTGAAGAATTGGAAGAATTAGCACAAGTGATTATTGAGAAAGACATCTTTGTATTATCAGATGAGATTTATTCAGAGTTATCATATAAGGAAGAACACGTTACGATTGCAAGTATTCGTGGAATGAAAGAACGGACTATTTTAATCAATGGATTTTCTAAATCATATGCTATGACTGGGTGGCGATTAGGATATGCTTGTGCACCGAAGCTGATTATGGAACAAATGATTAAGATTCATCAATTTGCTATTATGTGTGCACCTACTACCAGCCAATATGCGGCTATAGAAGCATTGGTAAATGGAGATGAAGCGGTTACTATGATGAAAGAATCTTATAATCAACGTAGAAGATATTTAATGAGTGCATTTCGAAAAATGAAATTAGAGTGTTTTGAACCTTTTGGAGCATTTTACGTATTTCCGTGTATTAAGGAATTTGGGGTGACATCAGAAGAATTTGCAATGAGATTCTTAGAAGAAGAAGAAGTGGCAGTAGTGCCTGGAACAGCGTTTGGCGATTGTGGGGAAGGGTTTTTAAGAATATCATATGCATACTCTTTAGAAAGTCTAAAAATTGCAATAGAACGTTTGGAACGTTTTATTACACGACTAAGACAGGAACAATAGTTATGAATATTGTATTGTTTCAACCAGAGATTCCTGCTAATACGGGAAATATTATTAGAACGTGCGTGGCTACTGGGAGTACGTTACATATGATTGAACCATTTGGGTTTCGTTTGAATGAAAAAACATTAAAGAGAGCGGGAATGGATTATATAGATGATATTCAGTTAAAACGATATATTAACTTTACAGATTTTCTGAACCAAAAAGGAAGTGGAAAACTTTATATGGCAACTACAAAAGCGAAGTATCGTTATACAGAAGTTACTTATGAGAGTGATGATTATATAATGTTTGGCAAAGAAAGTGCAGGTATTCCAGAGGCAATTTTGGTAGATTATGAAGATACTTGTATTAGAATTCCTATGCTAGAAGAGATTCGTTCACTTAATTTATCGAATTCCGTTTCTATTGTTTTATATGAAGCATTACGACAACAAGATTTTGTAAACTTTCAGTCTGAAGGTCAATTACATCAATTGAAATGGAAGGATTAGTAGTCATCATTTAGTTCGTCACAAATAGGAAGGGTAAAGATAAATTCAGTACCTACACCTTCAGTACTAATTACATTAATATGTTCATTATGGGAACGGATAATTTCTTTCGTAATAGAAAGACCTAATCCAGTTCCCTTTTTATCCTTACCACGTGATAAGTCTGTTTTATAGAAGCGATTCCAAATTTGACTTAAGTTATCCTTTGGAATTCCAATTCCATGATCCTTAATGGAAACAAACAATTTGTGGTTTTTTGTAGTAGTTTCCATACGGATTAAGGAATCATGATGGCTAAATTTAATGGCGTTATCTAATAAGTTATAGAGTACTTGTTGTATTTTAGACAGATCTGCTTCTACATACATTTCTTCTTCG
>JAWXVF010000124.1:0-7893 GCA_044425555.1 Eubacteriales bacterium | reverse complement strand
GATATTAGTTCCTCGTTTACAATAGTATTCATCATACAGTCTCCTTTACGTATTTTTCTTGTCAATTAATATCATAAAGAAAAACTGTATGTTTGGGAAGTGGAAATTTATTTTCCCCTTCCTTTTTTATTACTTTTGCCAACTATAATTTTACACTAACAGAATCGAAATATAAATCGAATCCATCTATTGCTTGGCAGTTAATTCTAAGATTTATACACTTTGATAGAACCATCAAAGTTATACGAGATCATATTCTTACCATTGGTCTTTGAGTGATATAAACATTGGTCTGCTGCAGAGAAGAACTCTTTTTTAGAATAGGTGTTGGTGAGTTTGGCAACACCAAAACTGGCAGTTGTTCGATTGGGTGCAACAGCAATAGTTTCTAATTCTATTCTTATCAGTTCTAATACAGATAGAACTGATTCATTCGTGTGATTCGTAAATAGTAAGGCAAATTCTTCTCCTCCGATTCTTGTAAGAACGATATCGTTGGTTAGAAATTTTAAAGGGAGATTAGCCATTTCTATTAATTGATCATCTCCCACAGAATGTCCATACGTATCATTAATGCGTTTAAAACTATCGGCATCAAAGATGCATAAATAGACACTCTTAATAGAGGAATCAGATTGGAGATAAGAACTAGAAAAATCACGTAACTTATTCTCAAAATATAGTCGATTATAGGCATTTGTAAGAGCATCTCGCTCAATTAGTTTTTGCAATGCTTCATTGGCAGAAGTTAAGGCTTGTGTACGTTTTGCTACTTTTCCTTCTAACTCTGTATTCATATCCTTTATTTTCATAAAAGGAAGACGATATTCAAAGCACCTAGTGGTTAGATTAATCACAAATAGAATACAATAAACGGTAAAGATCTGTGTACGAATAGTAGAGTATTGATTAATAGTATAAAAATCAAGAGATATAGTTCCACATATGACACATGATTTTATGAAATGAAAGATTTCGTAGAGGGCAACTTTCTTTTGTATACAAGCGATGATAAATTTAGAAAGCAAGGAAATAAAAGTAAGAATGCTAAGTACAATTCCTACCATATACCCAATTCCAGACATTATGGCAGGATTGATTAATACTAGTATAGTTATAGTAAGATAAAGGAATGTGAGGATTTTATCTATCTTTTTGATAATGGTTTGGTTAGTATGAAATAAAGTGGTAAAAACAACATTGGATAGAAGGGCGGCAAGGAAAAGTGCCACTAAATCTAAACTTCTAAATAGGTGATTGAAATAATGGGTAATAGTAGCTAAATTTGCAATTACTGTAGGAGATAACAGCATATTAAAGAAGCAATGAATCATTAGTATGGTATCAAAAAGACTGATTAATACTAATATAGAGTATTTGGGATAAAGTATAAGATAAATAATGGTATTTAAGATACTAACAAGTATCATACCAATAAAATATGCTTCAACAGTTACAATTAATTTATAAAGTTCAAGTTGATTATCGTATGTGGAGATGGCAATATCACGTTTAAAAAGTGTGGCATGGTTATTTGATTGGTTCACGCTAATACAAATCTCTTGATACGCTTTTGTGGAATCATAGTACTTCGTTAAGGAATAATATGTAAGTTGATTGGTGTTATTATAAATATCATCTAATGAAATTGGGGATACTTTGAAGCCGTTAATATAAAAAGAAATCTCATCATTAGCAATAAATGGAATAGAAATAAGAACTTCGTCCTTCAAAGAACTTAGTTCTGTAACATTTACAAAGACTTGATACGTATAAGTCTCAGTGGCAAGTTGTAAATCTGCAGTAGGTAATGAGAGATAAGTAGGGTTTTGCATAAGGTCATAATTTAAAGATGCTTCAGATTGAAAAATTCCTTTATAAGCAATGTACTCTCCATCAAGAGAAATGGGAGGTTGCACTACAAAATCATAGTCTTCTAGATTGGCATATCCTTCTACTACATCTGTGGCAACATATTGTGAAATTTTGACAAGACGAAAATAGAGCATGGAAAAAGGAACAGCTAAGCCTAGGACTAATACAAATAGTGTCATGCACATGATTAATTGAAATCGAATATTAGAACGCAAAATGTTCTCCTCTCTTATGGTTACTTATGACATGGTATGAAAATCAGTATGAATCATATTTTTGCCATGTGTTTTGGAGTAGTATAAACAATTATCTGCTTGAATATAAAATGCTTTTCTAGTAGTGCCTGAAGTAGCTTTTGTAATACCAAAACTAGATGTGGTTCGTTCTTTAGAAGCTAAGGCAAGAGCTTCTAAAGAACTTCTAATATCTTCAACAGTGGAGAGAACCTTATCATCTGCGTAGTCTTTAAAGAGTAATGCAAATTCTTCGCCTCCAATACGAGCAAATAACACATCCTTAGGTAGAAGAGAAGTGGTAGTATTTGCTAAGGAGATTAATTGTTCATCCCCAACAATATGACCATACGTATCATTAATTCGTTTAAAATTATCTACATCAAAAATACAAAGATGAAGTGTTTGAATCGTACTATTTGATAGATTTAATTCTTCTGTAAATAATTGTAATCTATTTTCAAATATAAAGCGATTATAGATACCAGTAAGTGCATCTGTTTCACTTTTTATTTTTAATTCCTCATTGGCTTTTTTTAATTCTAAAGTACGATCCTCTACCATTTGTTCGAGTTTTGAATTCAGGCGTTGAATCACTAAGAAGGGACGGCGATATTCGATACCTCGTAATCCTAGATGAATAGAGAAAATAATTAAATAGCCAAACAGAACAAGATTTCTTAGCAAAGAAACTTGGTTGATGGTTACGATATCTAGTAAAATAATGAGATTAATAAAGAGCATTCTGATATAAAATACTTTTAAAAACTTTCCTGGATCTTCTTGCTTACAAAGACGATAGAATTTGTAAGAAGAAGCACTTGCAGTAAGGATCGGTAAAGAAGCCAAGAAGTAGAGACCTATGCCAGATGGAAAAGTGGGTTTAAACGTTACAGCAATTGCGATACTTGTATAGAAAAGAGTAATGAATTGATCACAACGTTTAGGGAATTTCTGTGCTGGATCAAATAAAGTTTTATTAAGAGAATAACATATAAAAGCAGCAAATACCAATGCAAATAATTCGATTTTACGGAATAAAAGATCGCCATAAGTTGTATTATTAATCATGGAAAACAAAATATTTGGTACAAATGTCATATTAAAAAGAATATGAGTCATAAGCAATGTATCAAATATGTTAAGATATGTAAGTGTTGCATTTTTAGGGTCAAATAGGAAATAAACTATAGCGATTATAATGGAAATCGACATCATACCTAGTAAGAATACTTGTAGGATTACAGTTGTTTTATAAAAGTCTAAGTAATTCTTCTCTGTGGAAATAGAAATATCCCGTTTGAATAAGTCACTATCCCCCTCATTATGATTCGTGGAGAGTAAGATTTCTTGATAAGTGAAATCTGGATTCATTTGTTCCTTAAGAGAATAATATGAAATTTGCGTGCTTCCACCCCAAGAAGAGTCGAAAGGTTTTCGTTCAACCTTTACTCCGTTCACATAAACCGTGACGCTTTCGTGAACAAGAGGAATACAAAGAACTACATCATTGGTCATTACATGATCTACATTAAGAGCAACCTGAAGTTGGTAAGTGGCAGTCGTAAGAGATTTTTGTAAATCAGCAGTTGGTAGCGTAATATAAGTAGGATCGTGTAAAATGGTAGAATCAATAATTTCGTCGGTTAAGAATATATTCTCATAGGAAAGAAACTCACCTTGTAAGGACAAGGCAATATTTTGGGTGAAATCATATTCCATAAGAGAAATAGTACCATCTTCTACTTTGGCAGTATTATCTAATGTTAGAAGGATGGTAGTAGTGGCAATAATCAATAACGGTACTATTATGATTATGGACAATATAATAGAGATATAATACATCAATAATTTGAAATTGTATTCGGATATCATATAGCTACGTCCTTTCCTAGTAAATGGAAAAAATAGAATGAATATCATTATTCTACTTCAAATACCATGCGGAGTCAAGTGTAGTATGAATTAGAAAATATACTTTACTCATGACGTTCGTAGCTTGCGCCTTTACTATGTTCATGAAATAGTATGTGATTGTCAACAGTAAATGTCACATCAATTTCACTGCAATTACTTTCATAGATTACTTGATTCATCTCTCCTAAATGTGGGGCTTTTAATGGATGAGATGTGGAGGGTTTGATATGAATAGACAAGTCAAAATGACCTTGCTTAAGGTGCAGGTGTGAAGAACGATTTTCTATAATTGTGACCCCTTTATATGTGGCAAGTCGATATTCCTTATTGTTATAGACTATTGCACAGATACATCCAGTGAAGGAAGTAATGACCATAGGAATGTGTGCGACAGCAACCATAATACTTAAGTTACTAGAGAAATCATTGCAATGTAGCCACATATATTTTTGGGGAAAAGAACGTCCATAATCCCCCTCAATATAACCTGTCCCACCATGAAAATCAATTAATTGCTTATGAATTCGAAATTGACCAGTTAAAGTATGTGACATACTAAGGATTTCGTGTTTACATTGTAAGGGTAAGTGATGAAATGGTCCCATAATAGAAGCAGATAGTGGTGTAAAAGAGCCATATTCTATAAACCCACTAATTTCAGGAAGATTAAGTGAGAGAGAAGTATTCGTAATAACACATTCTTTATGGGAAGGATAATAGAATACTTCTTCATTTGTAATAATTTGTATGAAATCTTTTTGATTGGAAGTACCAATAATAACACAAAGTGTAAATCCATCTTTTTGATGTTTGTAGTAGCGTCCTTTGAAATAGTTGTTCATCTGTTTGAATCATCCTTTTTGTTGTAGTATGGATAATTTCATAAAAAAATATACAAAAGAGAAAATATTTGAATGAAATGCTTAGAAGATTTTAGAAAGTGCTTGCATTTTAGTGAGATAGAGTGTATGATTAGAAAAGTCAATGAATCGTTAAAAAAGTTGCGAAATTTCATTAGACATGGTGCGTTGGTCAAGAGGTTAAGACATCGCCCTCTCACGGCGGGATCACGGGTTCAATTCCCGTACGCACTGCGACTGTTGTATGTAAAAATGCGAACAGCCCAACCCGAAAACACCTAATTACTTACAATAAGTAGTTAGGTGTTTTTTTAGATTTTTATGATGTAGTAGTAGAATTGCAGTGGCATCTGTGGCTACCGAGGACGATTTTGTGTACCACCACCAATATTCATGTTTGTAGAACCTGTGTCTGTAATCTCAAGATGGTCTGTTTGAATAAAGTTTTCCCTATTAGATTGTGTATCCGTAGTTGATCCAATGGTTCCATTTAATTGACCTAAGATACTTTGGCTACGCAAGTTATTAAATTCGATTAAAGTGCTTACTCCTTTGGTGAATTGGTCGTAAGTGTAGAACTTTGTAGGGTCTTTTTCTACATATGGTGCAATTAATTCGGAGATAGTGTTAATACGATCTTCTAAGTAACCACTTTCATATTGCAATTCTAAAAATTCATAAAAGAGTTCATGGTAACGTGCTGTATATTCCTCTGTTTCAAATATCCAAGATAACATAGGTCTTGTTTCTAGTGTTCCAGTTGAAATAGGGGTATCAATTGGAAAGTTCACAAGACTTTCTGTATCGTAATTCACCATAAAGGAAGCGAAAGAAAGGTTATAATCCCAAGGTAACATAGAAAGGATTCCATTTTCTTCATAAACATAATAATTATGCATAATAGATCCCGTATAACTATCAAAATTCAATAGATAATTATGAACTACAAAGTAACGAAGGACTTGTTCTGTGTCAATGGCACTTTCTAGATTACTGTTATTTGTAAGGTTTTCTAAAGCAGTTATTACTTTTTCCTTGTCCTTATTAGAGGGATTTGTTACTGCATTATTGAAAAAGTAAGAATAGCTTTCTACATTATCATCAATATATCCCAATGCATTGGAAGTAGAAC
Source organism: Eubacteriales bacterium (assembly GCA_044425555.1). Lineage (GTDB taxonomy): Bacteria > Bacillota > Clostridia > Lachnospirales > Lachnospiraceae > JAWXVE01. Next base: position 1,876 of record JAWXVF010000124.1, on the reverse strand, counting down.
CTGTAGCATTACGATCATTTCCACCACCTGCGTTTTGTTGAGGCATACCTTCTTGGCGAGGAGATTCGCCTTGCTGTTGCATATTACCTTGCATAGGAGATTCGCCTTGCTGTTGCATATTACCTTGCATAGGAGATTCGCCTTGTTGTTGCATATTACCTTGCATAGGAGATTCACCTTGTTGAGGCATCTCAGCAGCTTGGTTTTCTAATAGTTCTTCTATAAGGGTTTTAGATTCATCAGGTAACTCTTGTAATAACATTTCAAGCATTTCAGTAGGCATACGACTTAGTGCTTCTTGTACTTGTGGAAGAATAGTTCCATCCGCATCGAATACCATACTAATATCAAAATCTGCTGGGATTCCACCTTGCATACCAGCAGGTATTTGCCCTTGTTGGTCGCCACCTTTATTATCTCCACCAGCCATATTTCCTTCTGTTTCAGGTTTGTAAGCATTCCCGTAATTGTTCCCGTAATTACGTTGTAGAAAAGATTCTTCTATAGCTTCTACAGCTAAGTAGAGACCAGATTCTACACCATTAATACTTACATTGGCATAATTGCAAAGAGGAGATGGAATTCCAAAATCATTCATCATACTATAAGCGAGATAGTCTTTCATGTAAGTGGTATCTTGAATAATATTGTTGAGGCATAACTTATCTAAACCGTAGAATAAGTTGGTATTATCATAGTGGTCGAATTCAATTTTAAAACTATAGCGATCAGAAGTGCTAGAAGCTACCATAGAGAGGGAACTATTTCCCTTGGTACGAATAGCAACATTAGTAATTAAGTCGTTATTGATTTGAATATTACAAGAAATATATTCCTTGTTAGACGGATTTTCTAGTAGAGTATTCCAATCGTCTTCGTTTACCATAATGTTGATTTCATGAACTGTGGGAGTAGCAAATAATTTTTCCTGATAAGCAGAATAAATAGCATAGGAAGAGATTCCTAATTGTTCTCCGTTCATGAATAATACTGTAATAAGGATACAGATAGCAAGTGCTATACAGCAGATTTTGTCAATGTTCTTATGTTTTAACATACTAATCTCCATTCTTGTAATGCCTGCAATATTGGGGCATAAAAATACTATTTTTCACACTACATCCTTAGCCCATGTATTCTCCATTGAAGCTTACTAAGACTGCATTAGTAACCCCATCTAATTCGCTAAGAGCATTGATGAAGTCTGTATTGTCGTCTTTCATTCGGATTTCAATATTTAATTCAATAGCATTTTTTCTTACGGTTTTGCTCTTAATAACACTGCGTTTTACGTGAGAGGTTAAGAATTCAGTAGCTTTTTGTTCACTATTATGATTTTCACAATGTAAGACTACAATGTATGGATTTTCGTGGGTCGTTTTATTGACAAAGATTAAGAATACAACGCCAATAAAGATACTACCAAACACTGCCATAGGAATCATTCCAGCTGCAAGTACAATACCTGATCCAATTGACCAGAATAAAAAAGCAATATCTAGCGGATCTTTAATGGCAGTACGGAAACGAACAATGGATAATGCACCTACCATACCTAGAGAAAGTACGACGTTTGAGGTAACAGCTAATATTACAAGAGTCGTAATCATGGTTAGAGCGACTAATGTAACACCAAAGTTAGAAGAGTACATAACACCTGAATATGCTTTTTTATAAATCATAAAGATAAATAAGCCGATTCCAAAAGAAAGAGCTAGTGCTAAAGTTATATCAAAAAGTGAAATGGTGTCAACGTTGTCTAAAAAGCTTGATTTAAAAATATCATTAAAAGTCATGGGGTATCCCTTTCTGGTTGCATATAATTGATTATTAGGTTTCTATTAGTTACATTAGTTATTAATGTATTATAATAAAG
>JAWXVF010000123.1:0-7951 GCA_044425555.1 Eubacteriales bacterium | reverse complement strand
GAGCTGTTTCTTCCATCGTTAAATAGGAATTATGGTTGGTACAAGAAAAAGAACGCCCTCCACTTGTAAATGCATACGTGGGCATTCTTGTAATCTCTAAGAATTTCTCTTTCTGTGGTGATTGTTTTGCACAGTACATCATAATGGTAGCAAGATCAATAGCTGTAGTTTCGTGAGCTTGTATTATCACTTCACCCATTTCATTCACATACTCCACTTGATCATCCAAACCATTAGGTGTTATGTAATAAGTATCCATACATCCCAATTCTCTTGCTTTTTGATTCATTAATTCTGCAAATCCTTCTACGCTCCCACCTAAATGTTCTGCAATCGCTACCGCTGTGTCATTATGAGATTCTAGCATTAATGAATATAGTAAATCTTCCAAACGATACGTTTCACCAGCTCGCATATTCATATTTACTTCTGGCATAGAAGCAGCATAAGAACTCACTTCTACTACATCGTCTAACTCTCCTAATTCTAACGCTAAGATACACGTCATAATCTTCGTAGTACTTGCCATAGGCATAGGAGTCGTTCCTTCTTTTTCAAAAAGTACCCTTCCCGAATTCCCATCTATTAAGGATGCAGCCATCGCATATAGATTAGACGGTTCTTCTATGACAACGTCCTCTTGCGTAATTTGACCCACATCATTAAACGCTCCTTGTACCGATAAACCCTCTTGTAATTGCAGAAAAAGTATCGTTACTATTATTACAATTTTTAAATGATATTTCCTTTTAATTTGTTTTTGCATATTCATACACCGCTACTTTTTATCTAGTGTATGTTGACATTAAGAATTATATCTCCTTAAATAGGCAATTGTAATTTTATTTCTTCTTCCACTTCTAATTGAAAAGCTTCTATTTGTTCTGGATTCAACTTTGGTAAATCTGCTAATGAAGTCACGCCAAAAGTTCTAAGAAATTGTTCTGTTGTACCAAACAAAAGAGGTTTTCCTGGTGCATTTAGTCGTCCTAATTCTTTTACCAAGTCATACTCTACTAATTTGTTAATAGCATGAACACAACTGACTCCTCGAATCTTCTCTACTTCAATTCTAGTAACAGGTTGTTTATACGCAATAATAGATAAGGTTTCAATGGCAGTATCTGTCAATAATTGCTGCTTAGGCGACTTGATAATTTGTATTAAAGCTTTATGCATATGTGGCTTGCTACACATTTGATAAGCACCATTTAATTCTGTAATCGTAATCCCACGATCTTCTCTCCCATATCGTTCCACCATTTCTTCTAATATCTTCTTAGCCTCATTTTGTTCCACTTCAATTACTTCGGCTAATTGATATAACTTTACCGAATCTCCCACAGCAAATAATACTGCCTCCATAATAGCATATTGTTCTTCTCTTTTCATATGACTCCTTCACTTATAACATCACTTGATTACGTATGGTAATATCGTCAAATAAATCAGTTTGCTCGATTACAATAGCACCAACCTTCATTAATTCTAAGATTACTAGAAAGGTAATCACTACACTCATCTTCGATGGTTGTTCTTCTAATAACGCACGAAAGCTCAATTCTTTATGATGTGCTATCAAGTCTCTTACGTAACTCATCCTCTCTTCCATATTCACTTCGTCTTTCTCAATCTTTCCATACGTACTTCTTATGGGGTCAATCTTATCTTCTTGTCGTTTCATCATCTGCTGAAATATTTGATTCAATCGTCCTAGATTCATATCTCCTATTAAATATTCATAATCAATAGGTAATGCATAGGATTGCACTTCTTCTGGAATGGTACTTTGTTTGTAGATAACCATTTGCCCTTTTTCTTGCTGATTACGTAATTCAAAAGAAATCTGCTTATACTTCTTATATTCTAGCAATTGATACATTAATTCTTCCCTAGGATCTTCTACTTCTCCATCTTCATCAGGTTCTATTGGCAATAACATCTTACACTTAATTCGTAATAAGGTAGCCGCCATAACTAAAAATTCACTCATGACTTCCATCCCATCCGATTGAATCGCCTTCATGTAATCCATATATTGCTCTGTAATCATCACAATAGGAATGTCATAAATATCTACTTTGTTCTTATCTATTAAATGTAATAATAGGTCTAATGGACCTTCAAACGCTTGTAATTTAACTGGAATCGCCATTAAATCTACTCCTTTTCTATATGAATCATTACTAATTCTGGAGGATTATTCATTCGAATGGGAATTGTATGCATTCCCAATCCTCGACTAATTATCATTCGATTATTCTCACTTTGAAATTCCCCTCCATCATACTTTGGAAAGAAATGAAGAGCAGGAGATAACAAACCTCCCAAATAAGGAACACGTATAATTCCTCCATGAATATGTCCTGACAAAATAAGGTTCGCTCCCCATATTATGTACTCTTCAAAATACTCTGGATTATGAGCAATCAATAACTCAAAGGAATCCTTACAAGCAGTTCCTATTAAATCATTCATCACAGAAATCTCCAAAGAGGTCTTCCATATCCTCTTAAAATATTTACGTGGTAAATCTAATCCTCTAATAGTAACACCATATTTCTCTAAATAAACAGATTCATTCTCTAAATGCACTACTTGTGCATTTAATAGCCATTGTCGATAATAAGCATACAGATGTGGAATTTCTTCACTCTCTTTTAATGTACGCTCATGATTCCCATTTCCATAATAAACAGGTGCAATTCTACAAAGAGCTTCCACCAATGTCATTGCAATTTGTAATTGTTCTATCGAACGACACCCTTTGGCAATCATCAAATCACCTGCAATCACAATTACATCGGGAGATTGTTCTCTCACCATCTCTATTAATTGTTTATTCTCATGTCCATACTCTTTATTATGTAAATCAGCAAGTAAAGCAATCCTTACAGACTGTTTTACTTGCTTCGTTGTCATTGCATATTGTTGCACTCTTACTCGCTGCTTGCTTCTCATTCTACTCCTATAATGATACTATCCAAGTTGTCCTTCTAAAACTTCTTGCACTTTCGCAATGGCATCTTGAATACCTGCTGGATTCTTACCACCTGCTTGTGCCATGTTTGGGCGACCACCACCGCCACCACCAACTAAGGAAGCAATCCCTTTAATTAAGTTACCTGCATGAGCACCCTTTTCCATAGCTTCTTCTGTAGCCATCGCAATTAGATTTACTTTGCCATCTAGATCAGATGCAAGTACTACAACACCTTGCACTAACTTTTCTTTTAATTGATCTCCTAATTCTCTAAGACCATTCATATCCACATTAGAAACACTAGTTGCCATAAGAGAGATTCCCTTAATGGTTACTACTTGATCCATTACATCTCCTAAAGCATCTTTCGCTGCTTTACTCTTTAGAGATTCTAACTCGCTATTAGTATTTTTCAAGTCTGCCATAAGGTTTTCTACTTTTTCTACAACAGTCTGTGGAGTTGCCTTCACCTTCTTAGCAATCTCTTCTAAGGATTGTTCTAATTCTCTATAATAAGCGAATACACCAGCTCCTGTTAACGCTTCAATTCTTCGTACACCTGCTGCTACACCACTCTCTGAAATAATCTTAAAAGCTGTAATCACACCAGTATTAGAAACATGAGTTCCTCCACATAATTCTGTAGAGAATTCTCCCATTTTCACTACACGTACCGTGTCACCATACTTCTCACCAAATAATGCCATTGCTCCTGCTTCTTTCGCCTTCTCAATAGACATCTCTTCCATAGTAACTGATAACATATTAGCAATCTGTTCATTTACCAACGCCTCTACTCGCTCTAATTCTTCTTTCGTAAGTGCTGAAAAATGACTAAAATCAAAACGTAATCTATCTGCATTCACAAAAGATCCTGCTTGTTCTACATGCGTTCCTATCACTTCACGCAAAGCCTTCTGCAATAAGTGAGTAGCACTATGATTCTTACACGTATCTCTACGATTGATTTCCTCCACTACTAAGGTGGCAATTATACCCTTTTGGACAATGCCTTTCTTTACTCTTCCAACGTGTCCAATCTTTCCACCTAATAACTTCACAGTATCCTCAACTTGGAATTCTCCGTCTGGTGTGGTTATAATTCCAATATCCGCATTTTGCCCACCCATAGTAGCATAAAAAGGAGTTTCTTCTACTATAATTGTACCAACTTCACCCTCTGTTAAGGCTTCCACCAATTCTGTTTCTGTAGTTAATACCGTAATGACCGACTTCCCTACATTAGTCTCATAACCCACAAACTTAGAAGTAATACTTGGATCAATTTCTTCATATACTGTGGCATCTGCCCCCATATAATTCGTTTCTTTTCTAGCATCTCTTGCTTTTTCTTTTTGCTCTTTCATGGAAATAGTAAATCCATCTTCATCTACCGAAAATCCCTTTTCTTCTAAGATTTCCTTAGTCAAATCAAGTGGAAATCCATAGGTGTCATGCAATTTAAAAGCATCTTCACCTGCCAAAACAGTAATACCACCTTGTTCCATACTCTGAGACATTTCCCCTAGAATTAACAAGCCCTGATCAATCGTTTTATTGAATTTACTCTCTTCTTGTGTTAATACATTCAAGATAAATTCTTTCTTATTCACTAATTCCTCATAACCATCCTTAGCACCTTGAATCACTGTTTCACATAGATTGGCTAAGAAACCATCCGCAATTCCAAGTAACCTACCATGTCTTGCAGCACGACGAATAATACGACGTAATACGTAACCACGCCCTTCATTGGTCGGCATAATTCCATCTGATATCATAAAAGTAGCTGAACGAATATGATCTGTAACAATCCGAATAGAAACATCCCATTTATATTCTACTTTATACTCTTTGCCTGCTAACTCACACACGCGATTGCGAAGTGCTACAATAGTATCTACATCAAAAATAGAATCCACATCTTGTACCACTGCTGCTAGACGTTCTAATCCCATTCCCGTATCAATATTCTTCTGTTCTAGTTCCGAATAATTCCCTGCTCCATCACTATCAAATTGCGTAAACACATTATTCCATACTTCTATGTAACGATCACATTCACACCCTACTGTACAATCAGGTGATCCACATCCATGCTTTTCCCCTCTATCATAATACACTTCTGAGCAAGGTCCACAAGGTCCTAAACCATGTTCCCAAAAGTTATCCGCCTTACCAAATCGAAAGATTTTATCAGGTGCAATCTTCATATCTTGATTCCATATTACAAAGGCTTCTTCATCCTCTTCATAAATAGATGGATATAGACGATTCTCATCTAATCCTACCACTTGCGTTAAAAATTCCCATGTAAAAGCAATCGCTTCCTTTTTAAAATAATCTCCAAAAGAAAAGTTTCCTAGCATTTCAAAGAACGTTCCATGCCTAGCAGTTTTCCCAATATTCTCAATGTCTCCTGTACGAATGCACTTCTGACACGTAGTCATACGATTACATGGAGGAACTTCTTGTCCTGTAAAGTATGGTTTTAAAGGAGCCATACCCGAATTAATTAACAACAAACTATTATCATTATGAGGCACTAGCGAAAAACTCTTTCTAGCCAAGTGCCCTTTGCTTTCAAAATACTCTAAAAACATTTTACGTAATTCATTTACACCATACTGTTTCACAATTACCCCTCCAAAGTCCTTTTATACAATATCTAATCTGTGCATTCTTTCATTTGATTTTCAAAAAACTAACGCTAGAACTATCATCTTTTCATTGAGTCTAACATATTTAAAAGTATATAACAAGTACTAAATCAGTGTTCTATCATATGCAATTCTTGTTTTAAATGATTAATGGAAAGACGAAATTCTTCTAATTGTTGTTCTACACTTCTTGAATCGCTCTCTTTTTGCTTATAATACCCTTGCTTATTCTCATACATCAATTGGTCTGCCACACCTACTTGCTTGGCAATATCCTCAACTTCTTCCTCCCAAATACAACCAAGCGATATATGTACATCTCCATACGTTTCTATTTTATTAAACAACTTATTTACACACTCTACAAATTTCGCTTGGGAAATCCCATTCATAAAGCATACAAATTCATCGCCACCTATACGAAATACAATTCCTTCTGTGTGCATTTGTAAAAATGCTGCACTCCACTTTAATAACAAATCACCATATTCATGCCCTAATTGATCGTTCGCCTTTTTCAATCCATTTACATCAGCAAAAATAATACCCAACTCTTTATACTCTTGTATATTAGCTCTATCAATACAAGACATATAGTAATTACGATTATATAATCCTGTTAAACTATCGTGGTAACTCATACTTGCCAAGTCTTCATTTAACTGATTCTGCATTAAGTAATTATCAATAAATGCGGAAACTGTTAACAACAAATTTTCTTCCTTCCTACGTACCTTAGGATTCTCCACCCATAGAAATCCTATAATCTCTTCTTCTCTAAAAAGTGGTGTTGCTACAAAAGAATCACCCTCTTTTAATAATGTAAATTCCTTGCTCTCTTTTTCTTGAATAGGAATCTCTTGCACTGCATTTTTTACTCTCATAATCTTATTCAGATTCATGGCATCATACCAACGTAGCACCTCTGCAAAAGAAATGTCTTGTCCAGTCACTACAGAAGGTTCTAATCCTTCATGTGCTATATATTCTCCCCTTTTTACTAGTTTTTCACCTTCTTTGTACAAAATAATGGCTCGATCTGATTTAAAATAAATAGACAAAATGGAAAGCAACTCGTAAATTGACTCTTCTACTTCCTTATGTTGCATGAGAATTTCCGCACAAGAAATAATGGCTCGATCCGTCACCGTTTCCTCTTGTAAGCTCTTCGTTTGTCTTCGTTGCCACCATAAAAATCCAATTAGGATAGTCATAGACCCAATTAAAAAAGAGGCTCCTAATAACTCCCAATAATTTCGAATCACATCTGCTAAAGTTTCTTCTGTAGGCGTTGTATATGTAACGTGTTCTGAAAAAAGGTATTCCATCTCTATGGAATCTAACTTCGCAATCAACTTATTAAACACTTCTATTTTCTCAAAAGAAATTCCTTCTCCAAAGGCTAGTGTAATATCTAACTTTGCATTAATAGGTGTTACTAAGTAATCTGCCGCTTTCACTTCACTTCGCATTTTATTATAAACCATATTGGTAACAATCATACTTCCAATCTCATTGTTAAAAAAAGCTTCTTCCATTGCAACAAAATTAAGATAGCTAAGTATCTCTCCTTTATTAGCAACAATATCTAATATACTCTCTTCAATCTCATAGAAGTTCAAGATACCAAGTGTATTACTCTTTCCATCATAATCGTAATTCTTCACCACCACATAAGGATAATAGAAGTAGGGATTCGATTGGCGTTTTTCAAAATAACCACCCGAATAATTCGGTGCCATAAGTGAAATATCAATACTACTCAATTCCTCTGTTTCTAACTGCGTAATATCAATCCAATTTAATGTAATCCCTGTATCTTCTACCATGCCATTTAATATCTCTACTGAGATTCCTACTAATTCCCCATTTTCATTTAAATACGTTAAAGGAGAATAATTAGGTGAATATCCTACATTATAGGAAGATTGATCTAATAACAATTTATAATCCTCTGCTTTCATTACCTTATAATCATCCACTTCTTGTGCATAACTAGGAACAACAGCGTACATAACTATCACTATCGTTATTACAACCATCACTTGTCGAAATATCCACTTCATCTCTTACACCTTCTAATACACTTTCTTCTGTTTTATCCTCTAAATTCACAATAGCCATAGTATATCACAACTTTTTACCATATTCAATTAGAACTAAAAAACTCCTATGTAGAATCGAGTAGGAGGTAGATAATTAATTTATCCATCCTCTAATATAGTCCTTGCGTTTCAAAGCTCTGAACTCATTCCCCCTCCGTTGCTTCGCTTGGTTAATTCTTGGGCTATTGCTTGTTGTATCACTC
>JAWXVF010000122.1:0-8056 GCA_044425555.1 Eubacteriales bacterium | reverse complement strand
AAAAAAAGGGGATGAAAAATTAATAAACAAATGACATTATCACTGTATGAAGATGAACTAAAAAAGTAAAAACGAGTAAAAAAGTAAACCAACCATATGAATTAGAATTAATGCTAAGATTATATGTGTTTCAAAATTTATATTATATGTATACAAAACCACTCCCCACACCCAAGCCAAAACTCGAGTGAGGGGAGTGGTATTATTCTAGCCATGTCATCTATCCAAAATCCAGCCAAAACCGAATGTCATCTATAAATCAGCCTATTCGAGAAAAAATGTCATCCATAAAAAACAGCCAACAAACGCTGATAACTCATACGCTTCACGCAACTTAAGAGAAATAACTACTTCAACGTGGGGGCAAGTAGGGAACAGTTTAATAGATTACACGCTGAGGCTTATGCCGGTTTAATTGATATTGTGTTTAGCACAACTATCGCACGATTCGGACGAGATGCCAAAGAAGTTATTGAATCTCTAAGAATATTAAGAGCCTGTGATGTAAGAGTTATTTTTGAAGAGGATGGCTTAGATTCTTATAACGACAGCGATACTCTAATGATTGAATTGTATGCTGCTATCGCTCAAGCTGAGAATGAAAACCGCTCCGAATCAATTAAGTGGGGATATGAAAAACGAGCAAAGCAAGGGGAATCCAAACTTTATAATCGTAAGACTTTCGGATACAAAAATGACAATGAGGGAAACTTAGAAATCGTTCCTGCTCAAGCTGATACAGTAAAACTGATTTTCAGTTTATATCTTTCTGGTTTAAGTATCCTCAGAATCATTCGTGAATTAAAAAATAGAGATATCAAATCACCTACTGGTAAAGATTCATGGAATAAACGCTCCATCGACACTATGCTAAGTAATGAAAAATACACTGGTCGAGTTATTCTACTCAAAAATAACGATACTTGCTGCTATGAATATAAGGATCATCATGAAAGTATTATTTCCGAAGACATCTTTTCTGCAGTTCAATCTGAAAAAGTAAAACGCAGCAATATTGAAAATGGTAAACGTAAATCCAGCAAATACAGTTCAAAATCTAAAGGTAAATAGTTATTTATTGACCTTTAGATTTTCATCTTCTAGCCTACATTGCTCATCCAAACACTTACTACAAATATCAAATCCTTTAGATTCTAAATCAGTATCTCCTAATTCTGCTAAGAAATCTAATAAATCTACCACTTGTTCCATTTCATTACATTTTAGGCAATGAATATAAAAATTATCATTTGTTACTGGGGCAAATGTAATATCTCCATTTTTATTTTCTACTCTTAAATATAACATATAAACGTACCTCCTTCTTTTGGTATGTCTATATAGCCATAGATTTTTATAATTATCAAGTCATAGTCTACTTATTAATAATGATTAGGCTATTAATTTTCATTGGATTTTTGCTAACATTTCTATCTCCACAACCTACCCTTTAGCCAACCTGTCAACTCAACCCTAAGACACTTCATATAGTCGAGTAGACAGTTAGAATGGCTTAAAATCAACATTTTCTCGATTCTAACTTTAGACCCAATCAGAAAAAGCCTATATTTCAGGCTTTCTCCATATCTTCTATTTCACTTTTGACATCAACACCACGCACTCCACATGAACAGTGCCAGGAAAAAGGTCAAGGCACCCTATCTTATCTACTCGGTACCCACTCTCCAAAAATACTTCCAAATCCCTTGCAAGACTCGTTGGTTTACAAGAAATATAAAGAATTTGCTCTACCTTATAGTCAATAATCTTTGTAATCGCTTTTGGATGAATCCCATCTCTTGGTGGATCTAGTACAATAAAGTCCGGCTTTTCTTCAATGGTATCTAATACTTTTAACACATCTCCTGCTATAAATTCACAATTAGCAATTCCATTTAAAGTGGCATTTATTTTCGCTGCTTCTACAGCTTCTTCTACAATCTCTACTCCCACCACTTTCTTCGCAATTGGGGATAACATTTGTGCTATGGTTCCTGTTCCACTATATAAATCAAAGATTACTTGACTTGGTGTGGTATTACCTTTTTCATCTAGTACACCTATGAATTCTCTTGCTGTTTCATATAAAAGTTCTGCTCCTAATGTATTAGTTTGAAAAAAAGAAAATTGTGAAATTTTAAATTTCATTCCTAACAATTCTTCGTAGAAATAATCTGTTCCATATAAAATATCTGTTTCATCACTTTGCACTACATCTGCAAGGGAGTCATTTTTCGTATGTAAAATTCCTGTAATCTTACCTTCTAATTTTCCTGCTTTTTCCAATGATAAATAGACTTCTTTTAATTCTTCCACTGGTAACATCTCTTGGGTAGAGGTTATTAAGGCAATCAATATTTCTCCTGTACGTTTTCCTTTACGCACAAGGAGATGTCTTAGAAAACCAACATGTCGTAATTTATGATAAAAAGTAGCTTTTCGTTGTGTAAAATATTCCAATGTGGCATTTAATATCAATCTGTAATCATTGTCTACAATCTGGCACTCCAAAACCGTAACAATATCGTAGAATCCTCCTCTTTTATGCATTCCTAAGGCAAGTGGCCCCTCTTTATACGTATCTCCAAAAGAAAATTCCATTTTATTACGATAGGCAAATTGAATAGGACTTCCTTTAATGCCTTGAAATACATAAGAAGTATCTGGATTTTCTTCTCTGTTATGATACACATCATCTATTAACTTCTTCACTTGAGTAGACTTCATTTGTAATTGTTCTTCATATGGTAGATTTTGATATTTACAACCACCACATGTGCCAAAATGAGGACAAATACTTTTAATTTCTAAAGGTGCTTTTTCAAGAACTTCTAATAATCTAGCTTCCACTTTTCCTTTTCGCACTTTGTTAATCTGTGCTTCTACTGTTTGCCCAACAAGCGTATCTTTTACAATCACTCGTTTCTCTTCCACATACATAATCCCTTTATTAGGGAATTCTATCTGTACAATACTTCCTGTAATCTTTTGACCCTTTTTCATCTTACTCCATTCTAGAAAGCAATCAAAACGGAATATCTCATATGAAATATTCCGTTTTGCACTATTTGTTTTATTTGATTCAACTAATTGGTTCTATTCTATTAATCCACAGATTCTTCGCTACTATTTTCCTTCACTTCCTTTACTTCCTCTTCTAACTCTTCTTTCATTTCTTCTTCAAAAGTTTCTTCAAAATCGTCAAAATCATCATCAAAATCTTCGTAATCTTCAAAATAATCAGGGATTAAATATTTATATACCGCATACGCAATTGCAACTACTGACACAATAATACCTATTACTGCTAATACTGTTACAAAAGGATTATCCTTCTTTTCTTCTTTCTTGTTTACTAAATCATTTAACTTTGCCATGTTTACATATTCCTCTAACTTGTTCATACGACACTTCCTTCCTAAATTGTTATCAATGGTATTACTAGCATACCACTTTTTTCATACTTTTACTATCTTTTTTTTCAATTTTTGTAAATATTTTATTATACCTTCACTAGCTTTGCAAATGCTGCAAACATCACCTTTGTATCACCGCTTTCAAATGCTACCGTCACTCTATGATCTCGCACATCTTTTTCAATAACTTTCACAATACCTTGCCCAAATTTTAAATGTTTTACACAATCGCCCACTTCGTACTCCAATCTTCCATTAAAGTATTCTTTTCCTTTTGGTAATTCCTTAAATTTCTCCATGGGAGAACGTTCTTCTCGCTTAGGAATTGCACGAAAACTTGTATCCTCATGTAATCTTCCATTATATTTACTTTGATATGTGCTAATTGGCGATTCTTTCATATGTTTCATGGCACGGGAATTCTCTTTATAAGTATCATACTCTCTTCTGGAATTATTAGGTGTTTTCATATCTAATAATTCTTCAGGAATTTCTTTGACAAATCGGCTAACCGCATTGCATTGCGTTTCTCCTCGTATCATACGCTGTTTTGCACAAGTAATGGTTAAGTATTCTTTGGCTCTTGTAATGCCCACATAAGCAAGTCGACGTTCTTCTTCCATATCTGCTAAATCGCCCGAGGTAATCGTCATATAGCTTGGAAAGATGCCATCTTCTAATCCTGCCAGATATACATAAGGGAATTCTAACCCCTTTGCACTATGTAAAGTCATTAACAACACTTTATTATCATCATCTTTCACCTTATCTAAGTCTGCTACTAATGCAACTTCTTCTAAGAATCTACTTAACGTTGGTTCTTCCTCTGTTTCTTCATATGCAACTATTTTACTAATCAATTCATCTATATGTTCTATTCTTGCCTCAGATTCTTCCTTCTCTAATTCCTCTAACGCTTTGATATATCCCGTATTTTCTAGAATTTCTTTGACTAAACCCGCAATTCCAATATATTCTAACTTACTACGATAAGCTTGCATCATAGTAACAAAAGGTTCTAACTTAGAAAAACTCTTTCCTATGGTTAAAATTTGATTACCTTCTCGTAAGGCATTATAGAAGCTAATATTACGCTCATCCGCATATTCTTGCACTCGCCCAATGGTAGTTGCACCAATCCCTCTCTTAGGAATATTAATAATTCTCTTTACCGCTAAATCATCTTGTCCATTATCAATAGTCTTAAGATATGCCAAAATATCTTTGATTTCTTTTCTCGCATAAAAGTTCGTTCCACCTACTATATCATATGGAATTCCCTTGATTACACAACGTTCCTCTACTAAACGTGCTTGTGCATTGGTACGAAATAGGATTGCAAAGTCACGAAATGAGATGCCTTCTTCTTGATGTAATCGATTCAAATGTTCCACAATGTATTCTGCTTCTGAATAAGCTGTATCAAATTGTTTAAAGTGAATCTTCTTTCCTTCTCCTTGAGATGTCCATAGTGCCTTTTCTTTTCGTCCAACATTATTGGCTATCACTTGATTAGCAGCATCTAAAATATTTTGAGTAGAACGATAATTTTGTTCTAATTTAATAACAGTTGCATCCGAATATACTTTTTCAAAATCAAGAATATTTCGAATATTCGCTCCACGAAACTTATAAATAGATTGGTCATCATCTCCCACCACACAAAGATTTCGATTCTTAGATGCTAACAATCGAATAAATTCAAATTGTGCAGTATTGGTATCTTGGTATTCATCTACCATAATATATTGGAAGCGATTTTGATAATTTTCTAAAATATCTAGATTATTTTTTAATAGTTCCACAGTTTTCCCTATAATATCATCAAAATCTAGGGCATTGTTCTTCTTTAATGCTTTTTGATACTCTGTGTATACCGTTGCAATTTTTTTCTTATGATAATCTCCCATCACTTCTAATTCATACTGTGCAGGAGAAATCAACTCATCTTTTGCCGTAGATATTGCATTTAATAAAGCTCTTTCCTTTAGAACTTTCGTATCAATTTGTATCCGTTTACACACTTCCTTCATTAAGGTCTTCTGATCATCTGTATCGTATATAGTAAAATTATTATCATAACCAAGTCGATCAATATGTCGTCTTAATATTCGAACACATGAAGCATGAAAAGTAGCTACCCATATACTTTCTGACCCAAAACCAACTAGATCATCAATACGTTCTCGCATTTCAGCTGCTGCCTTATTGGTAAAAGTAATTGCCATAATATGATAGGGATTAATTCCTTCTTCCATCATATATGCCACACGATGTGTCAACACTCTCGTCTTACCAGATCCTGCACCTGCTAAGATTAAAACAGGTCCCTCTATTTGTTCCACACCTTGCCTTTGTGGTTCATTTAACATACTATATTCTGCCATGCTTTCCTCCTTCGTAACTTGATAAATCCACTTCCTTAGAGCTAATTTCTTTTCCGATTAATTCCACCACTTCTAGAAAACATTCTCTATCTTTTAGTTTCGTACCTAACGAAGTTGCAACAGCCACCATATCTTCTTCTTGGTTACGCTCTATAAAATCTCTTACAGCAGGAGGAAACGTTCCTGCCCATACAGGAAACACCAGTATGATCTTTTCCCCTTTCACTGGCTGTGCAAATTGTGCTGTAAGCCTCTTTTTGCTACTTGCCATTGCTCCGCCCTTTAAAAAATTAAGAACTCCACCCCATTCTCTATCATCTGTAATTTGATTACACGTAACTGTATATTGATCGGCTAACTCTTCTGCAATTTGTTTGCTACGATTGGTCCTTGTATAATAATAAATCTGCATCTTCTTGCCTCCATTTAATTATTCACAGTCAATTCTTTCACATGAATTATTATAGCTTATTTTTCTTACTCTTGACAACTACTTCTTAAAGAGAACTTTCTCTAGTTATCCATTTTCTAATTAAGAACCTTTTTTCATTTCCTTAATATACTATCTTGTATAAGAATAGGAGGATGTTATGAAGAAAAAATTATATAGCATAACGTGCGTGATTTTATTGGTTATCTACTCTCTAATTGGTTGCACAAGCACAAGTTCTACCGAAGAATCTCTTACAAAAGTTACCTTAAACGAAGTTGCCCATTCTATTTTCTACGCTCCCCAATATGTTGCAATGGAATTAGGCTATTTTGAAGAAGAAGGAATCGACTTAACATTAGTTACAGGATTCGGTGCTGACAAGACGATGACTGCCTTACTTACAGAAGAAGCTGACATTGGCTTCATGGGACCTGAAGCCTCTATTTATACGTATGCCAATGGTGCCTCTGATTATCCTGTTAACTTTGCTCAATTAACACAACGAGCAGGTAATTTCCTTGTAGCACGTGAACCAATTGATAATTTTGATTGGTCAATGATTAAAGAGACTACCATATTAGCTGGTCGTGCAGGTGGTATGCCACAAATGGTATTTGAATACATTTTAGCAAAAAATGGCATTGTCCCTGCTACAGATCTTAACATGGATCAAAGCATTGATTTTGGCTTAACGGCTGCTGCCTTTTCTAGTGGTCAAGGAGATTTTACAATTGAATTTGAACCATACGCAACTGCACTTGCATTAAAAGGTGATGGCTATGTAGTTGCATCTCTTGGCGAAGAATCTGGCTACGTTCCTTATACGGCTTACTGTGCCATGAGTGATTATATGGTTGAAAATGAAGAGATTATCCTTGCTTTCATTCGTGCCATCCAAAAAGGTGTACTCTATGTGAACGAACACACTCCTGAAGAAATTGCAGAGGTTATTCAACCACAATTTGAAGAAACGGAATTCGAAAATCTAACTGCCATTATAGAACGATACCAAGCACAAGATACTTGGAAAACGTCTCTTCTTTTTGAAGAAGATAGCTTTACCTTGTTACAAAATATTTTGATGGAATGTGATGTATTAGAAGAAGCTGTTCCTTATGAGGAGTTAGTGGATACTACTTATGTGGAACGTATTGTTGAGTAAATAATCTACTTCTAATCATATGATTCGCTACACTTGACGATAAATACTGATGATCAAACTTACATCGAATAAATTAGTTCCATACTTGAATCGAGTAGGAGGTAGATAATTAATTTATCTACCGACCTCTCACACCACCGTGCGTACCATTCGGTACACTTTTCTTGTGTATTCTCAGTTTACATTTCCCTTTATATCGGTAAAATGTATACCCCAAAAATTTCACTTTGCTGATTGCCCTCGTTTTGAAGTTTTCTGTTTTCATTTCCATACTTAATTACATTCATTTACTCACATCTCCTAAAGTTTCGTCCTTCCCCATCCATTTGCAACTGCATGGGTACTATGACTTCTGCTGACTTCTTACGCCAAATCTTATTTCAACCATAACCGTAAATGTTATATTACCTTGTTATGTCCGTAAGACCAGAGATTTGCCTTCCGACTTCCTCCAGATTCCACCTCACGGTGGCACCCTTGTCTATGTCTTTCCCACTACTAGGGCAGACTCGGGACTTTAACCCGTTAAATTGCACCCATGCTGGTCACACTACGAATTACCACTTGCAGAATTCTGTAGGTGGTAATTTTTTCTAATCATAAACTGATGGAATGCTAGTAATAATATGATTTTATAGGAATAATGTGATGGAATAGT
>JAWXVF010000291.1:0-2563 GCA_044425555.1 Eubacteriales bacterium | reverse complement strand
TATGAAGTTTACCTAAATGGTGAATTAGTATCAGCAGAAAGAAGTGATGCAACACCAATTACATTTGATGGAACGAAATTCTTAAAAGTAGGGGAGAATAGGATTGCAGTACATGTAATGAATCAAAACCCAACTCCTGATGTAAACTTCTGTTCAGCAAAAGAACTTCCTAAGGATCGCTCTATTTCTTTATTATTACAAGGTGAGATTACAACAGCGAGTGGATTAGAAACTATTGTTAGTGATCAAACTTGGAATGTAATAGCAGAAGACCCTAAAAATTGGAAACTTCTAGAAGATAATCATACAGTGGGCATTTTAGATGTGCAAAAGATTCGTAACTTTAATACAGAAAAATCAGGTCCTGAATGGTTAAAAGCGTGGGAAAGAGGAAAACCACCAATTTTACCTTGGGGTGAATTGCCATTATTTGGAGAAAATATTACGTATCCTGTAAATTTATATTACTCGATTGTGATTCCAGCTGGTTGTAGTAGCATTGAAATGCCAGATGTAGATGGAGATGCAATTTACTTATTAGATGGAAAACCTGTTGTTTGGGTAAATGGAGTAAAAGCAATTGCCAATGCAAAAGAAAAACAAGTATTAACAATTCAGGTAACGGCACAGTCAGAAAACGATGGGCTAAACCGTCCAGTACGTGTCAAGATGGCACCACGTAAGACCAATTTAGTAGATTGGCAATTGTGTGGACTTTCTTGGTATTCTGGAGTATGTAGTTATAAAAATACGTTCCAAGTAAAATTAGAGAATGCTCAGTATAAATTAGATTTGGGTCAAATAAACTTCCATGCAGAAGTATGGATTAATGGTATCAAGGTAGGAACACGCATCTGGCAACCTTATGAATTTAATGTGACTGAGTATTTAAAAGATGGAATGAATGAAATTGAGGTTCGAGTATCCAATACAGCAGGAAATGAAAGACGTCATATGTTAGTAGAAGAAGGTAAGGCTTTAGGTTGGAATCAATATTGGAACGAAGATAATATGGATCGTGATGGACAAAATTTTGTTTCGGGACTTTTAGGACCAGTTCGGATTTTAAAAGGAGGCGTATGATGTTGAAAATTAAAGTAGGATTATTATCTTTTTCAGACGGAAGAGAAAGCGTACATACGGGTTTATGTGATTATATAGCAAATCAAGCAAATACCATAAAGACAGAATTAGAGGCTACAGGAGAAGTAGAAGTTATTGAACCAAAATCAGGAATTGTTTGGTCAAATAAATTGGCAAGTGAATGTGCAAAAGAACTAAAAGCACAATTGCCAGATGTGATCATTTTTAATGTACCAGTGTTTGCATTTCCTAATTTTTCTATTATATCAGAAAGTGTGTTGCAGATGCCAACCTTACTAGTATCGAATATTAATGGAGGGTTGCCTGGACTTGGTGGTTTGCAAGCTGCTTGTAATTTTTTACGTCAGTGCGGTTATCCTTGTGAAAAAGTATGGGGAGATATTACTGATACTGCAGTACGGGAATCATGTTTGCATTTTTTAAGAGCAGCATATGCTATGAACCAATTACGTGGACAGGTCTATGGTTTAATTGGTGGGCGTAGTATTGGAATGGGAAGTGGAAGTGCACCATCGGATTTGTGGCAAAAAGTGTTTGGAGTAGATGTAGATCACACCGATCAATTAGAAATATTAAGGCGAGCAGACTTTGTAAAAGAAGAAGATGTACAGAGGGCGTTTGATTGGTTAACGCAGTATACAAAGGTAGAGTATGATCAAAATAAATTATCAGAAGATAGTTTGAAACAACAAATCCGTCATTATTATGCAACAAAAGATATTTGTGAAGAAAAGAATTATGCTTTCGTAGGGGTAAAGTGTCACTATGAATTAAGTGCCTATTCTTGTACACAATGTTTGGCAGCAGCATTTTTTAATGATCCATATGATTGGGATGGAAAAAAGGAAATAAAAGTTTATTCATGTGAAGCAGATAGTGAAGGTGGTTTGACCATGCAAATTATGAAGCTGCTTTCAGGAAAACCAGTTATTTTTTCGGATTTTAGATTTTATAAAGAAGAAACTAATTTATTATATTTTTGCAATTGTGGGGCAATGTCTACTTGGTATGCAAATCGTAGTGAAGTACCAGAAGAAAATTTGAAAAAAGTTTCACTAAAACCAATCATTGAAAAATACACAGGAAAAGGATGTCATGTTCAATATATTGCAAAAGAAGGTCAGATGACCTTTGGACGAATTACTCATGAGGAAAATAAATTTATCTTTACCATTTTCACAGGTAATGTAAAGGAAATGCCAGAAGAAACATTAAACGAAACCTGTACGGCATGGCCACATATGTTTGTGGAAGCAGATGCTTCTTATAAGGATATTGTTGAAAATTATGATTGTAATCATATTCATGCGATCGAAGGAAATTGGGTAGAAGAAATTAGACATTTTTGTAAACTAAAAAATATTGAAATTAGATATATTCAATAATGAAGGAGAATGCAGATGAAACTATGTTATCAGGTTGCAACCCCAGATGTAGCAATCGCACCATCTGTGACTGC
>JAWXVF010000295.1:0-2785 GCA_044425555.1 Eubacteriales bacterium | reverse complement strand
GTAACATCTATGAAATTGTCGATCAGTTAAATAGTAGCGGTTCTTGCCCATCTTATACAGTGCGCCATGCGACAAAGCGCGATACTAGCAAAGGATCTTGCTGTCCAATGGCAGTAGGAAATGCATTACTAGCAATGTATGAAGAGATGCAACAAGAAATTCAAGGCGAGTTATATACACGTCCTATTAAGCAAAAAGCGTCTACAAAAGAATCTGTAATCGCGATTTGTGACGACGTAATGAATCCTTGTCCACAATGTGGAGCAGAATTGATATTCGAAGGTGGATGCAATATTTGTAAATCATGTGGTTGGACAAAATGTGATTAAAAGATTATAAGGTGAATAACGAGAAACAAAAAAGGATGGAAATAAACTATATTATTTCTATCCTTCTTTTATTGGAATAAAAATCAAGTTCTGAAAAAACGGAGTAACACTATTTTTGTTATAAATAAATTCTAATTGACAATTGTACGTGTTTGTAATATAGTGTACTTATTAAACAAGTACACTATATCGAGATATAATTATAGAAAAGCAAAACAAGTTGTACGAGAACAAACAGGAAGGCGGTGAATATCATGGAAATTATTATAAGTTCTAATACTAGTACTCCTATTTACGAGCAAATTATATCGCAATATAAAGCTATGATTATGAATGGGGAATTAAAGACAGGCGATCCAATTCCTTCTATGAGAGCATTGGCTAAAACCATACACGTGAGTGTAATTACAGTCCAAAAGGCCTATGAAGAATTGACAAAAGACGGTTTCATTGAAACTACGATAGGACGTGGTAGTTTCGTTGCAGCGAAGAATCGAGAATTTATCATAGAAGAGCAACAGAAATTAATAGAAAGACATCTAGTTGAGGCAGCAGATATTGCTAATATGCACGGAATTGAACTAGATAGGTTAATAAAATTATTAAAAATATTTTATGAGGAGAGCGAATAAATGAAGGATGCATTACAGATTACAAATTTGTGTAAATCATACAAGAAGACAGAGTTCTCACTTAAAAATGTAACCATTACCATTCCATGCGGATCAATCATGGGATTTGTTGGGAAAAATGGTGCCGGTAAGAGTACCACTATCAATGCACTATTAGGAATTGGCTTTAAAGATAGCGGAACAGTAAAATTATTTGGTCATGACTTGGATGATAATAATATAGATATTCGAAATGAAATTGGAGTTGTATTCGACAATACCCACTTCTCTATAGAAAATACTCCTATTATGATTGAAAAGGTAATGAAGGATATTTACAATAACTGGGATAGCAATCAATTCTATGCTTTTCTAGAGAGATTTTCACTACCAATAAATAAAAAAGTCAAGACATTTTCTCGTGGAATGATGATGAAATTGTCTGCTGCCGTTGCATTATCTCACAATGCTAGCTTCTTAATACTAGATGAAGCTACTGCTGGATTAGATCCTGTGGCTAGGGAGGAACTGCTAGATATTTTACTAGAATTTGTAGAAGATGAAAATCATTCTATTCTAATGTCATCACACATTTCTAGTGATTTGGAAAGAGTTGCAGATTATATCTCGTTTATTCATAATGGAGAGATAATTTTAACTGAAAGTAAGGATACTCTGATTTATGACTATGGAATTGCACGTATGAAGCAAGATGACTTTAAGAATTTAAATAAGTCGGAATATATTTCTTCAAGAAAACGGGGTTTGCAGATGGAAGTATTAATTAGAAACAAGAAAGAATTTATACGGTCATATCCTAATCTTGTAGTGGATAATACAAATATAGATGAACTGCTTGCATTACTAACGAAGGAGGAACAATAGTGTGAAAGGATTAATCCGAAATAACTTCTACAGCATCGGAAGCAGTCTGCCAATACTGATTGCGTCTGAATTAGCATTGCTAATTGTAGGAATAATCATTCTTACAGTAAAAGGCAATCAAAATGAGTTTCTGACCATTGCAATTTCGGGTGGAATTATCGGCTCTCAATTAGGCGGGTGCGGTGCGCTATGTGGGACAGCAATACAGAAAGATGCCCTTTCGCAATGGAGCAAATTCGAACTCACCTTACCAGTCAGCCGGGCTACAGTTATTAAATCACGATACATCTCATTCTTGCTTTACTGTGTGATAGGACTTATGATGTCGCTTATTACTGTTGCATCTATCTACCTGCTAGAACTACCCGTTATTACAGAAAGAATAGGCTATTCACTAGTTTTTGGAATTGTATTTGCTTTAGCAATCCCAACCTTTATGACACCACTTATCTTAATCTTCGGTGCAGATAAGAATGAAATCTTATTGTTCATCTCCATTGTGCTAGGTCTTGGGCTATTTTGGGGAAGTGCTACTCTTGCAAATGTTTTATTCGCAGGTGTATCCAATCTATACTTTAGAAGCGCTTATTTAATTTTTTCGGGGATATTATATGTACTCTCCTACTTACTTTCTCGTTATCTATATAAGCGAAAAGAACTCATGTAAATCTTCTTCTATATCGTTCATAGGAGAGCGACAAAAGTAAATCTATAAATAATTAAAGGAAAAATTATTAGAGGGAGTAGTAATATTAGAATCGGTAGGGAAATGTTAGTATGGGTTGGAAATTATTTGACTACTACAGAGGGGTAATATAGAATAAAAAGTATAAAGCTAATTAACTATTAAAAGCAAAGTAAAATGATGTGGAGGAACTTATGGCAATACCAACTAATATTAAAACTTTACTTTCAGGAAACGTCGTGGAAGCAGCACGAATTGAATATAAGGAGACATGG
>JAWXVF010000121.1:0-8191 GCA_044425555.1 Eubacteriales bacterium | reverse complement strand
TGTAACACCATTACTACTATTACTCATAAGCGAAACAGCTATCACACTTACTAAAATAAGGCAAATGGCGCTTACCCAAACCACTGGACGCTTATATTTCATCACATTTTTCACCCTACCTTTCGTATCACCCTCGCCAAAAGCAAGAGGTGTTGCGTGAATTAATTTTCTACCTGTAGCAAATTTTAATAGCGCTTCACAGTAGTCTGCTCTAATATCAGTATTCATTTTCTTCATAACCGATTCATCACAGGAGATTTCCATATCCTTACCAGATAACACAAAAGCAATCCACACAAGAGGATTAAACCAGTGAACAGCAAGTGCCATAAAGCTGAGTATTCTCGTGATGTGGTCAAGCCTTCCTATATGAGTTTGCTCGTGTGTTATGATGAAATCACGCTCGGCATCTGTAAGGTTTGATGGCAGATAGATTTTCGGTTTTATAAATCCCATGACGAATGGAGCGTCTATGTGGTCAGCGATGTATATGTTCTTTTCAAAAGGTGTTGCACCTATTAATTTTCGCCTTAACTTTATAAGGGAAGCAATACTGTATACGAACATTACAACAATACCGATTACCCAAAACATCCCTAAAATAAATTCTATCGGTATAACAGTATCTACGCTTATAGTCACACCAGATTCTGGGGAATACTCTACTCTTCCAGCTGGCACTTCAATAGTAGGTAACTCTAATATTTCTGTATCATTTGTGAAATCTTGACTTGAAGATACAATCTCTGTGTTACTCGGCAGAAGTCCAATAGCACTCTCAAAAGAAAATGGACACAACAATCGGACAAGAACTACTGCCCATAGTGCATACGAAAATATCTTAGGTGCTTTTTAGAGAAGTAGCCTTACAATTAACACAAATAGGGTAACGTAGATTGCAACAAGGCTCATGTTTAAAACAGAAACAAAAATACTATCAAGCATAATTACACCTCCATTTGTCTACTCTATGTTTTCCAAAATTCTAGTTAAGCAATTACTTCTGCAAGTAATTCATCCGCCTTTATCATATAAGCATAAGCTTCCATATCAACCTTTCTAAGATATGTAGCTGGCAACATTTGAGCCATTTTAAATTTTCTGCTTATGTATGCACTATAATCCACAACTCTTTCAAATGGAACATCTGCCCTTAGACAGGTAACTAGATATACTATTTTTGCAGCTCTACCTACAGCAATTTCAGGATTGTAATTTTCCGAATAAATATGTCCACGCAAATCTCGGATTCCCGATACATATAACGGATATTCTTCTTCAATATATTTACCACGTGACACAATACAAAGTGCTGCATCAAATGTATCCTTTAAGCAATCTAATGCAGATACATCCAATCCTCGATATGCTATTTCTAAAACTACAATCTTATAATATGTTCTCTTTACTTCTTCTATATTTTCAAATACATCAATAAGGGTACTCACATCATATAACTGCTTCATGACTTCCATATCTTTTCCTATATTCAACGGAATTCCTGTAGTATGTGGAGCAAAAGCAGTTAGCTTATCTCCTAATATACATTCTATACTCGGCACTCTTACTTTTAGAAACTCCTGGTCTGCTAGTACTAAATCATTCTTAATTTCTTTTTGTATGATCCTTTCATAATGATTTTCTTCATATAATACATCTAGTAATATATAAAATTCATTTTTATTTACAGGTGAAAGATATGTGAATTTGAAATGTCTCTTCTCAATGTTATTTTTCCCTATTCGAATCTGTTCCTGATACCTTACAAAAGGAAAAATTTCTGCAGCTTTACGGATGTATTCTTCTACATCCGTTCCTGGTTCTACAATAATATCTATATCCGTAGATAATCTCTGCGGATACTCTAATAGTAACATAAGACACGTTCCACCTTTAAAAATAAATGGCATTTCTACCTTTGTAATTGCCTCTAATAAACCAAATGCATATATTGTTCTTTCTATAAGAATAGGATCTCGTTTACTATTTTTCTGTAATGCTCTTATATGTTCTTCTGCAAAGCTTTCTCTCTTTATCATACTTTAGTTATCCTCTTAATTCTATATTGGTCTTTTCACTTATAAAATTTTTAATTTTCTTATCTGCGCCTCTTCGTTTCGCATATCGAAATAGGCAACTTTCATCAACGCCATATTTTGAAAATCCTTGTTCATAAATAGTCGGAATTTCCGCTTGGCTAATTATATTCTTCAATAAAATATCCATGTACAAATCTATTAACATTTTTTCAAGTCTTGTATGCCATTTTATTTTACGTCCACTAGGTGCTTCTGACACTAACTTCTGAATCACAATCATATTATCCGACCAATATTGATGATATATTTCTGGCGTAGGATTAATCAGTACTTTTCCCATGTAATGTTCTTTCAATTCCTGAAACACATATTCTCCCAAATCTTCTTCAACTGATACAAATACCACATTATGCGCTAATTGATGATTAACAAATTCATTTAATTGAATTAATTCCAATATTGTAAAATCAAGATATGGAAACTTATCTTCTATTTTCATTGCTACAGCAGTAGCTAATTCAGAGTATTGATAGTTGTAATTTTGCACGTTTTCATTCGCAACACAATATGCATTTCGACCAACTCGGACAATTTGACACTCTTCTAATAATTTTTGTAAAACAACTTTAAAATTAGATACGCTAATCTCAACACCGTATTGACACATTGCATTTTTTAAATCATTACGCGAAAAACTCGTTTCATTATTTAACAATTTTAAATATCCTATAGGATTTTCTTTCTGCATATAATAATCACCTCACTTATGGATTCACCACTAGATTTTATTGCTTTTCTATTAATCTTATAATACTCTTAAACATAGGCAAAAGCAATAGCATATCGGCATCAAATCAACTTTACTGCCGATATGCTATTGTTAGTATCTCCATTATATGCTTCTTTATTCATTAAAATACTTTCTCTTTTCTCTTCTATAATTATATCAACTTCTTCTAATATCATACAAAGAAAAATCTATTTTATGGCAATTTAAAACCATCAAAGAGTAAATATTCTCTATCATCCAAGGTATATTTTAGTTCACTAATAGTTTCTCCACTAAAATGAGGCGAATCGCTTTGGTTGCTTGCAGAAGATTCATAAAAGGCTTCATATTCTTTAACCTCGTAGTCACCAGAAGTTATATCAATATACATAGTAGCAAGCAAATCTTTATCGGTTCTCATGGAATTGTTCCAAAGCATGATGTTTTTCCCATCACCATCTACTACTACATTTACAGGTTCTGTACCTTGCAATATCTTAGTTCAAACAGCTTGATTAAGGTCAACAGCAAGAGTAATATTTTCTTTCCTTAAATCATATACAAACAACCCAAAATATCCATGAAACACAATTTTTTCGTCATCAGCATAATCAAGTATAATCACATCACCTACGCTATCTTCAGACCATAAAATTGGGGTGGTTACTTTAGGTGTTCCTTTTGAGAGCATCTCAAACTGTAAAAGCTCGTTTGAAGTATCAGCTACTTCTGCCGTTGTGCCACCCATGGAAATTTTTCGCCTTAGCTTTATAAGAGAAATAATACTATAAATTGCCATCATAGAAACACCCAAAACCCCAAATCAAAGTTCCGATTGCGACAGGAGCTTCTAATGGGTCAGCTACCAGTTGTTCTTCACCTTGTGACAAACTTTAGTTGATTACCTCATTGATAATTGGGAAAAGTAAATCTACTGACGGATATTCTGTATGAACAATATCTTGGGGGTATTGGCGCTGTGTTACTTGGCAGAAGTCCAATAGCACTCTCAAAAGAAAATGGACACAACAAGTGGACAAGAACTACTGCTCATAATGCATACGAAAATATCTTAGGAGTTTTTTTGAGAAGCAATCTTGCAATAAACACAAGTATAATCACATAGCTAGAAATTAAGCTCATATTTAATATGCTCGGTAGCAACTCATACATAAAAAAATTCATAACTAACCCTCCCTGTGCTTATCTATAAAAGCTTGTATTTCGTCTATTTCTTTATTTGATAATTTCTTTTTCAAAGAAAAGGAAGCCAAGAACTTTGATAGTGATCCGCTGAATGTATCCTCAACAAATTTCTCACTCTGGCGTGCCACAAGTTCTTCTTTTGAAATCAGTGAAGTTACAGTCTTTCCATCTTTCTTAAATATTCCTTTGTCAGAAAGCCTTCCTAATATCGTATATGTGGTAGACTTGCTCCAACTAAGATTTTCTGAAGCCAAAGCAATAAGTTCTCTTGTCTGTAAGGGTTCGTTCTACCATATAATATCAGCAAATTATTTTTTTATCTATCATATTGGACTTCCATCTCTATGCTTGATTATACTCCTACTCGTCCCATTGCATTTTCATCTCATCTCCTATGGCATCTTTACAAATCCGATTCTTTCTTCACTAAAGTATCCAATCTTGTGCCTGTACACCTATGAATTGCTTATCTTTAAATCCAATACAAATTCCATGTTCTGGATCACATTCACAATCCCCGTAGAAAGCAATTTCAGGATATTCAAAATCACTAGATTCCGTACTCTCTCCAATACTAATGGCAATGGCAGAAATATAAATCTCTTCTTCTATTCCATCTGCTTCTATAAAATCTTCTCCTATATCATCATAACATTGGTTACAGTACTCCAATATTTCACTTGTATAATCTTCTATTTTTATAGTTTCCAAAAACCAATTTAGACATTCTATTTCTTCCACTGATAAAGTAAATCCATCTGGCTTATAGTTTCCCGTTTCATCAAAGCAATTATCGCCTACCGAAAAAACTTCCACCTCTACTTCTTTCCCAAACATATATATTAAAATGTTGTCGTTACTGTTTAATTTTTCAATTTTCTTCCTATCCATTTCTACCTTCTTTCTTGTCTTATGCGACACTATAATTACGCTAATTCATTTCAACTATAAAGGACTCTTGAAGTAACTAACTTTCTTTTCATCTACGATTATTTATATTCGATTTCACAATACCTATCAACTCATATTCACTTTCTATATCACCACTATAGGGATATTTGGGTGCTATTTTATGAAAGTCTTTTAATACTGTTTCAGCCTTATTTTCATCATGGTTGTAGCATAGTTCAATAGCATACTGGGTACGAAGAACAGCAGGGAATTTTTTCATCTGTTTCATAAATTGCTTTAATTCCTTATTGTATATATCATCAATTGATTTATCTGTCATTAAATAGCAATATATTTGATCGCAAGTTAGGAGTTGTTTGTACAAATTTATCATCGCATAATCTTGCTCAAAAAGTTCCTCAATGGTTGCACTGGTATTTTCAAAATCTTGCATATCTAGAAGTCTGTTTGCATAACATACACCAATTGTAGAGATCATTACATTCTCTGTGTCTTTCGGCATATAAAGCCAATCATCTGGAATATCTTTCAACCTTTTTCCTTTTACTAATTGTTCATTTGTTTTTAATTGCACCCACAACGAGTAAAGTGCTTCTTTCTTTTTGCCAAATGATAATACATTATAACCATCATTGCTCACATCACCAACATTAAGTGGCACTCCATTTATAATCGCATAAAATATACCAATACAACCTAGTACCATAAGTAAGGTGGATAGCCACTCTATATTTTCACATGGAATAAGCAAGATAAAACATAAAACACTACTTATAACATTTGCAAGCGAACCACCTAGATTATATAAGATATACGGCATTTTCCCATCCACTAAATCAGGGGGGAGCCATTAAGCATTGTCCACCTGTACCAACAATCTTTAAACGTTTTACTCTGAGCTTCCCATTCTCTTGCATCCACATGAAATTGCCAATTCGAAAGGATATAAAACGGTAGCCACTTATGAAACCAAAAATCAAATGTCCTGCTTCATGTATGATAATTTGAATATAACCTGCTATTAATACAGCAAGCAATTCATATAAGAAGATTTCTAACGAAGTGTCGTCACTCATTCTAGAACCAAGAAATGCACCTAACAAGGCACCAATAAGTAAGGATATTATTGTAACAATCATCTTAGAAAATTTGTTTTTCTTTTGTTTTTTCACCCTTATCCTCCATCTATTACACTCTTAATTTTATCACATTTGTTAGCACAAAGATATTAATAAATTCTTATGTCATTTACAGACTTTCCAACTTCCTTTTCTATCCGATCCAATTCTTTTTATTTTCTTATCATCTACTAAATTTTTTAACGCAGTTTGTACCTTCTTTCTTGATATTCCTAATTCATCCATTAACATTTGTTGTGTTATCTTTGGATTTTGGTCAACCAATGCTAAAACAAATTTCATACGTTCTTCTATTTCATATTGTTTATCTGTTCCTTTTTCTGTTCCTTTTTCTGTTCCTTTTTCTGTTCCTTTTTCTGTTCCTTTTTCTGTTCCTTTTTCAATCTCCATATCAAATAAAAACTCTTCTTCCAACGGAACCACAATACGAAATACATCATTTTCAATAATTTTAGGTTCCTTACCAGAATATCGCTGACTATACCTGTATAAATTTCTTGTACCCGAACCCAATTCATCTGCATAACCAATTTGATTGAAAAATGAAGCTACAATAGGATTTTTGGGAACTGGATTCAAATTATACGGTGTAATTTCAACTTGCTTAGATGCTATACATGCATTTTCTATATACATTTGATTTTTCTCAATTATAAATTTTGCAAAATAAGCACTTGTATATTCTCTATGAATTAATGTATTTGATATCATTTCTCTCGCTATCTTATCACGTAAACTAATGTTGATATCTCCTTCTAAATAAAATTTATCCCATAAATGCTTTTTAGAAAAGTCCATTAACCTCTGATAACTCTCTATTAAATTAGTATCTACTATATCTCTATCATCATAACGATCTAAATTCACTTTTCTCAATATTGCATCTGTACGATACGCAGGACAAATAGATTTAATCACTTCGTTCCTACCTAATAACATAATTGCTGCAAGATTGTACCCCTCGTGACCTGTCTCATAATCTCTACAATATAATCCAGCACTTTTTAGCAATTCTTCATCCCCTAAATTTAACCAAGGATGATCATTACGTTTATTCACTGCCCTTTGCCTGCATAATGATAATAAATCAATTCTCATATCTTCTTTTTTAACATAAGGATAAATTCTTTTCTCTGAAAATACACGTTGTTTTCACATATACATTGTGGTAATCTGGATTCCCAATTACTTTTATAAAATTTCTTATCATATCATTTATTGCCACTTCTGATACTCCAGTCACACTACCGTCATTTTCCACTCCTAGAAAAATTTCACCACCGAAGCGATTTAAAAATGAGCATACACTTTCGTAAACATCATCATGTATCCCATTACTACACCGCTTAAATTCATGGGCAATATCTTCACCAAGCTCAAATATTACTTTTAATTCTTCAGATGTCATATTATCCCCCACCTTCCAATGCAATTTTTAACATTTATATATAATATACCATATTTTATAATTTTTAACACCTCAAAATCTTGGTACATTTTTTTACATAAAAATTGGTTAGACCCCTTGTTGGAAATCTAACCAATTATGAAATATTTTACTATTATACTCATTTATATGATACCAATAATTCATAAAGTCTTCGTTGCCCATCTTTATTATAAGCAGATTTATTGGCCTTCACTTCTTTCATATTTTCATCATATAAGAAGCCCTCATAGTCATCCAAGGAAAGAGCCACATAAGTTTTTGCCATTTCTTCTAGCGAAATAGAAAACTGCGCTTTTATTTTATACAATGATTTTAAGAAGGAGCTAATGTTAGGATACCTATTCATATCAATTTTAACATTCGTAACTCTAATAGCATGAAACGTAACATCACAATATGCTTCCTTCATCCATAATGTAACCATTAAAAGTGCTAACTTATTCTGATAATATGTTTTACCAGCGTTATAGCTTCGTTCTCCATTAATATTTTCAAAATCCAACATCAAGTTTGGAAAAGCCATCAGCCCTTTTGTGGCTATATTTATGATTTTTCCTTTTGACTTTCTAATAATCGGCATTAACATTTCGCTTAAAAGAAATGGGGCAATCACATTAGTTGCAAATTGTTTTTCAACTCCTTCTGAATTAAACCTAGCAATTTTATTGGACAAGTC
>JAWXVF010000120.1:0-8229 GCA_044425555.1 Eubacteriales bacterium | reverse complement strand
GGGGGAGATCTACGGTATGGATTAACTCTCCAGGAGGAGATTGTATTGCGGCCGCAAGAATCTATAATATGCTTCTAAATTACAAAGGCCATGTTACGATTAAAATTGATGGGATTGCAGCCAGTGCAGCATCTGTGATTGCAATGGCAGGTAATAAGGTAATTATGTCTCCTGTTTCTATGCTGATGATCCACAATCCAATGACCATAGCTTTTGGGGAGAAGTCTGATATGAAACGAGCAATGGCTATGCTTGATGAAGTAAAGGAGAGTATTTTAAATGCCTATGAAATTAAGACTGGTATGGAAAGAGGGAAACTTGCAACGCTTATGGATAATGAAACATGGATGAACGTTCATAGTGCCATGGAGCTAGGATTTGTAGATGAAATGATGGAAAGTGACTGTGGTAATGAGGAAGATACTCCTATTCGTACTATGATGTACAAACGAGCAGAGGCGACCAATAGTTTACTTAATAAATTTAGTCAACCATCTAATGAACGTAAGGTGGAGGAGCTGTATCACCGATTGGAACTCATTAAAAAACACATATAAAATGGAGGAAATGATATGAATTTACAACAATTAAGGGAAAAAAGAAACGGGGTATGGGAGAGTGCAAAGGCATTCTTAGATAGCCATAGAACCACGAATGGCACTTTGAGTGCAGAGGACGATGCTACTTATACTAAGATGGAGGTAGAAATTGAAGCCTATAGTAAGGAGATTGCAAGATTGGAGCGAGCAGAAAATTTAGAAAAGCAACTGAGTATGCCAGTGAACACACCAATTGTAACCGCTCCTATGGGAGAGAAAATGGAGGGAAAAACAGGAAGAGCCTCTAAGGAATATAAAGAGGGGATGTTAACCGCACTGCGTACGAATTTCAAGCAAATCTCCAATGTATTACAAGAAGGCGTGGATACAGATGGTGGGTATTTAGTCCCAGTGGAATATGATAAACGTCTGATTACGGCATTAGAAGATTTTAATATTATGCGTAGTTTAGCAACGCTGATTCCAACTAGTGGAGAACATAGAATTAACATTGCTGCTACGAAACCAACTGCGGCTTGGATTGAAGAAGGGGAGGCTTTAAGTTTTAGTGATGCTACTTTTGATCAAGTGTTATTAGATGCTCATAAATTACACGTTGCGGTTAAGGTAACAGAAGAATTGTTATATGATGAATCCTTTGGTTTGGAGAATTACTTGATTACGAAGTTTGCAGAGGCACTAGCTAATGCAGAAGAAGATGCGTTCTTAAATGGGAATGGTACTGGAAGACCTCTTGGTTTGTTTGCACAAACAGGTGGAGGAGTGGTGTCAGATACAGTAACGACTCTTAGTGCAGATGCAGTATTAAATGTGATTTATGCCTTAAAGAGAGTTTACCGAAAAAATGCCTCTTTTTTAATCAATGATCAATTGATTGCAAGTGTTCGAAAGTTAAAAGATAGCAATGGAGCCTATATGTGGCAACCATCTCTTCTTGCAGGGGAGCCTGATAAGTTAATGGGTTATCCAATTCATACCTCCCAATTTGCACCAGAGGATGCGTTTTCTTTTGGAGATTATCGTTATTATAACATTGGAGATCGTGGGACTCGTTCCTTTAAGCAATTAACAGAATTGTTTGCAGGGAATGGAATGATTGGATATGTGGCAAAAGAGAGAGTGGATGGAAAGTTAATCTTGCCAGAAGCGGTGCAGATTGTAAAGGTAGCCAAAGCAGCAACTACCTCTACGAAGTAAAGGGGAAAACGATGTTATCGTTGAAAGAAACAAAACAATATTTGCGAGTAGAGTTTGAGGAAGAGGATGCACTGATTAAGGAGTTGATTAAGAGTGCACAGAAGTTGTGTCTTTCTATGATTCGAAGTGATGATATTCGTAAATGGAAACAAGATCATACTATGAAAATAGCCATGCTTTATTGCGTGGCTTATTTATATGAACATCGGGAGAAAGCTAATCATAAGGAATTAAATGAAACCCTTAGAGCCTTGTTATTTGGGTGTAGAGAGGAGATTTTTTAAATGAACATAGCTGGAATGAGGGTGAAGATTAAGTTGCAGCGAGGAGAAATGGTGGTGGATGAAATTGGAAACCATCAAAATGAATGGCTAGATTATTATTCTTGCTTTGCTAGTGTGAGTGATGAGGGTGGGAAGGAGCAGAATAGGGAGGTAGAAGTGGTGGATTCGTCCACCCTTCATTTTACCATTCGTTATTGTAAGGCAGTTTCCTTGCTTACTTCCACCAAGTACCGAGTAGTATTTGAAGAGGAACTTTATAATATTGTATCCATCAATCATATGAATTATGGGAAGAAGTGTATCAAGCTAAAGTGTGAAAAGGTAAATAGATAGGGAACTATATCTGGTTTATTGGAAAGGAGTAATTATGGCAACATCCATTGATGATTTAAGCGTAGAAATTATGAAAGGCTTAACGGAGTATGCTGATTTGGTGGCAGAGGATATGAAAAGTGCTGTAAAAAAAGCAAGCACGACTGTAAAAAATGAAATCAAAGCCAATGCTCCAAAGGATAGTGGAACATATGCTAGTAGTTTTGCAGCGAAAACCACCAGTGAAAGTGCCACTTCTTTAACTATGACGGTGTATTCCAAAACAAGATATAGCCTTGCACATTTATTAGAGTTTGGTCATGCCAAACGTGGTGGAGGAAGAACTGCAGCACAACCTCATATTGCACCAGCTGAGGAAGTGGCGAGTAAACAATTAGAAGAAGAAATGGAGAGGAGCATACGAAATGGATAAAATACTTGGCATCTTAAAGGAATTACAACTTCCCTTTGCTTATGATCACTTTGTAGAAGGGGAGAGTAAAGAGCCACCTTTTCTTTGCTATTTATTGCCAAAAACCAATCACTTTAGTGCTGATGGAGTGGCGTATCAAAAAATCAATGAAATGAGAGTGGAATTATATACGGATAAAAAAGATATCAAACTAGAAGATAGGATAGAATCTGCATTAGAGAGAGAGGGTATTTTTTATCAAAAATCAGAAACATGGATTGCTAGTGAAAAACTCTATGAAGTGTTGTACTTATTTGACCAACTAAAGGAGGAAGTAGAAGATGAGTCAGAAAAAGAATAAAGTAAAATTTAATATATGTAACGTCCATTATGCAAAGCTGTTAAGCAATAGTGCAGAGGGGGCAAGTTTTGAAACACCCATTGCCATGGCTGGTGCTGTATCGATTTCCCTTAGTCCCAATGGAGAACCATCGAATTTCTATGCAGATGGCTATGCGTATCATACCATCTCTAATAATACAGGGTATGATGGAGATTTAGAACTTGCCCTCATTCCAGAAAGCTTTTTAGTGGATATTTTAAAAGAAGAATTAGATGAAAATGGTGTATTGATAGAGGATTCTAACGTGGAAACAGAAAATTTTGCCTTATTATTTGAATTTGATGGAGATGTTCGAAAAATCCGTCATGTGATGTATAACTGTTCCGCAAGTCGTCCTGAAATTGCATCCCAAACAAAAGAAGAAACAACCACGCCTGAAAAGGAAACTATTACCATTAAAGCATCTCCCTTAGCCACAGGGCGAGTAAAAGGGAAAACGGGAAGTGAAACTACGCAGGATGCATATGATAATTGGTATAAAGTGGTATATTACCCAAGTGGAGATTCTACGGCTAAGGTAGAACCAGAAACGGAGGGTGAGTAACTGCTTGAAGAGGAAGAAAACATACTAGCCATAGAGGAGGAATGGGAAGATGGGGATTAAACGAAAGATTGCAATTGATGGAGTGAAAGTGGAATTTAAGGCATCTGCCGCTATTCCTAGAATTTACCGCTTAAAGTTTGGAAGAGATATTTATAAAGATTTACGTAGTTTGGAACAAGCAGTGGGAGAAGGGGAAGAAAGTCATTCTAATTTAGATACCTTTTCCCTTGAGATGTTTGAAAACATTGCCTACGTGATGGCGAAACATTGTGATGGGAGTATTGCAGATACACCAGAAGAATGGTTGGATGGATTTAATACCTTTTCTATTTATCAAGTCTTGCCACAAATCATTGACTTATGGGGGTTAAATATGAACTCAGAAAGTGAAGCAAAAAAAAACAACGGACAACGGAGAGGGAAATGACCACACCCTTATTTTTACTGCGGTGTGTTCAACTAGGGTTGTCTATTTCTGATTTAGCATTGCTTTCCATTGGATTAGTCAATGATATGTACACAGAAAGTAGTAACGACCATTACAACTATAAAGAAGTAGCAAGTCAAGAGGATTTTGATAAGTTTTAATCAAAGTCTTTTTTTTTGTACCGTGTTTGAGAGGAGGTGTAGGAAGTGGCAAGTAGAATTGCTGGGATAACCGTAGAGATTGGTGGAGATACCACCAAGTTACAAACGGCTTTAAAAAGTGTGAATACAGAAATTAATAGTACCCAAACACAATTAAAAGATGTGGAGAAGTTATTAAAACTAGATCCTAGCAATACGGAGTTACTTGCACAAAAACAAGCCCTTTTAACGAAAGCAATTGAAGAGACGGGGACGAAGTTAACTACCCTAGAAACAGCCGCCAAACAGGCCAACACTGCCCTTTTAAATGGGGAGATTTCACAAAAGCAATACGATGCCCTGCAACGAGAGATTATTGCAACGGAGCAGGCACTAGAGAGTTTAGAAGCACAAGCCATTCAATCAAAGAGTGCCTTAGAAAAAATAGGAGAGGTGGGAAGTCACTTACAATCTCTTGGAAGTGACGTAGAACAAGCTGGACAAAAGATGCTAGGGGTAACAGCAGTGGTGGCAGGGCTTGGAACTGCGGCAGTAGCTAGTGCTTCTAATTTTGAAAGTGGTATGTCACAAGTACAAGCTACTATGGGAATTACTAGTGATGCCATGTCTACCCTTGATGGAAAAAGTGTAAATACCATGGATACCCTTTCGGATCTAGCAAAAACCATGGGAAGTCAAACAGCGTATTCTGCAAGTGAGTGTGCAGAGGCTATTAATTACTTAGCACTAGCAGGGTATGATACACAAAAAATGTGTGATACCCTTCCGAAGGTATTAGATTTAGCTGCTGCATCAGGAATGGATCTAGCTAGTGCCTCAGATTTAGTAACCGATGCCATGTCTGCCCTCAATATGGAAGTAAGTGAAGCGGATGTGATGGTGGATCAGATGGCAAAAACTGCGTCTAGTACCAATACATCCGTGGCACAGCTTGGAGAAGGAATCCTTACCATTGGTGCTACGGCACAAGCGATTAAAGGGGGAACTGCTGAGTTAAATACGGCACTTGGTATTTTAGCAGATAGTGGGATAAAAGCTTCCGAAGGAGGAACCGCTCTTCGCAACGTGATTTTATCCTTGCAAACACCAACGGATAAAGCATCAGAGCTTATGGAGCAACTTGGCGTATCGGTCTATGATAGCCAAGGAGATATGCGAAGTATGAACGATATTCTTGGCTATCATAGTATGGATGGCATGAGCTCTGCTGAAAAAGATAATATCATTAGTACCATCTTTAATAAAACAGATTTAGCGGCAGTCAATACCTTGCTTGGTAGTACAGGAGATACCTGGGATAGTTTGCAAAATTCCATTCTAGATAGTTCGGGTGCAGCAAGCCAAATGGCAGAAACCCAGCTTGATAACTTAGAGGGGCAGCTTACGATTCTAAAATCAGCCCTAGAAGGACTTGCCATTTCCTTTGGTGAAATCCTAATGCCTGCCATCAAATCCATTGCAGAGAGTTTACAAACCTTTCTTAGTTGGCTAAATGGACTAGATGAAACAACACAAAAAATGATTGTCACTATAGGACTTGTGGTAGCCGCCATAGGTCCTATTTTAATTGTGGTGGGAAATGTGATTTCTGCTATTGGAACGATTATGAGTATTCTTCCAACCCTTGCCACGGCTTTTACTGCGGTAAAAACAGCTTTTGCTGCCTTAAATGCGGTGATGCTTGCAAATCCCATTGGTTTGATTATCGTAGCGGTGACTGCTTTGGTGGCAGGATTTATCTACTTATGGAATAACTGCGAGGCATTTCGAGACTTTTGGATTGCTTTATGGGAGAGGGTAAAAGAAGTAGCAGTTGTTGTGTGGGAGAATCTAGCTAGTTTTTTTGCTACGGTGTGGGAAGGAATAAGAACAGTGAACCATTCCATCTTTCAAGGAATCAGTGATTTCCTTGGAGCTATATGGGAGGGGATTAAAATCATCTTTGAAGTTGCTCTTACCATTATTTCTACCATAATTGGCATTCACTTTGAAGTGTACCGAGTAATTATAGAAACGGTATTAGCATTAATAAAAGGAATTATCACGGGTGATTTTAGTGAAATGCAAGGAATTATAACAACTATATTAACAGCGGTTGGAAATTTCATTAGTACCACTTGGAATACAATCGTAAATGTGATTTCTACCATACTAAATACGATAAAAAGTATTGTGACTACTGTGTTTACCTCAATATATACTGGAATTTCTACCACCATGGGAAGTATTTATAATGCAATAAAAGGTGGATTTGATAATGCAGTAAGTTTTATAACAAATCTCATTAGTCAAGCCTCTACGTGGGGAAAAGATTTGATTGCAGGGTTAGTGAGTGGAATTGTTAGTAGTATCAGTTCAGTGGTAAATGCAGTAAAAGATGTGGCAAATACCATCTGGTCGTATCTTCACTTTAGTGTACCAGAAATAGGACCACTTACGGATTATGAAAGTTGGATGCCAGACTTTATGGAGGGGCTTTCTAAGGGAATTGAGAAAAGTAAATCCCTTGTGACAAGTGCAGTGGATAGCCTTTCGAGTGATATGGTGATAAACCCGAGTGTTACTTCTTCTGATTTTAGTGGAATGAGTGAAGGAGTTAGTCAAGTAAGTGATCTAGGTAGTTTGGTTTCTATGATTAAAAATGCAGTAGAAGGAGTGGTGGGAGGAGATACTATCATACCTATTTATTTAGGAACTACCATGCTTGATGAAGTGATTATTAACGCACAGCAAAGAACGAATTTAAGAAGTGGAGGAAGGTAAGTAAGACTTCTCAAGAACAGAAAGGAGAGACTTGTGGCATTTATAGAATATTTAAAAATAGAAGATTGCTTACTGCCAACGCCTACTTCTTATGATGTGTCTTTGGTGGATAAAGAAAGTGATTCTAGTGGAGAAACGGAAGCTGGCACCATACAACGAGACCTTGTGCGAATGGGAGTGGTGACGATAGTGGTTCGCTTTGATGTAAGTGCAAAATGGTTACAAGCATTTACTATGTATTCGAAAATGCCATCACTTGTGGTAGAGTATTTCGCTCCTGATGAATTAGCCCTTAAGAAAACACAAATGTATATGGTGGGGTATCAGGCAAAGTTAAGTCACGATACTTCCAAACTAGGTCTTTGGAGTGTTTCCTTTTCCTTGCAAGAATTTTAGGAGGTGATTGTTTGTATCCAGTATCAGAGGAATTTCAACAAGCCATTGACCATCATACAAGAGTGTATTCTTTTCACGGAGAGCTGATTACTGAAACAAATACCTATGTATTTCGTGATGAAGATATGGTAAAGGGAAGTGGTTACATTACGAGACAGTGTTGTGGAAGTAGTGAACTAGAACTTGGTAGTGTATACGCATCGGAATTATGCATTACCCTTTATTCGGAAGTAGACCGCTATACCTTAGATGGTGCAACGATTCAGTTGTTTTTTCATTTGGTATTAGCAGATGGAAGAGAAGAAGTGATTCCCATGGGTATTTTTGAAGTAAGCGAAGCTAATCGTCATAGAAAAACCATAGAACTTATTGCTTATGATTATATGTTGCGGTTTGATAAAACCTTACTCCTTACTTCTTCTAGTGGAACGGCATATGATTTTTTAGAACATATTTGTGTGGAATGTGGAGTAGAACTAGCACAAACAAGAGAAGAAATCGAAGGGTTGCCAAATGGGAGAGAACTTCTTGGGATTTACTCAGAAAACGATATGGAGTGTTATCGGGATTTATTGTACTATGTGGCACAAGTATTAGGATGTATTTGCCAAATCAATCGAGTGGGGAAGTTAGAACTTCTTTCTTTTACCAATGTGCCTGTAGCTGAAATTTCTAGTGAATTACGATTTAGTAGTAATTATTCAGATTTTGAAACGAGATATACGGCAGTCTCTTCCACCAATTTAATTACAGAAACAGAAGAGTATTAC
>JAWXVF010000119.1:0-8229 GCA_044425555.1 Eubacteriales bacterium | reverse complement strand
TACCAAGCAAGCACTTTAATAAAGTAGTTTTACCCGCTCCATTCGCTCCTATAATGGATAGGATTTCTCCTTTATTTACAGAAAAATTAATATCTTGTAAAAATGGAACTTGCTTATTATACGAGAACTGTAGATTAGACACTTCATAAATCATATATTAGTTCCTCCTGTTTTTCGAAGCAACACAATAAAGATTGGTGCTCCTACCAATGCGGTAAGTACCGAAATGGGTAATCCTCCAGAAGCAATATTTCTAGCTAGTGTATCTAGTATCATTAAAGAAACAGCACCAAATGAAACGGCAGATGGTACGATTAGTCGATTATCCGAACCAAAGGTCATTCTGCAAATATGTGGCACTAATATACCAATCCATCCCACCATTCCACACATGGATATACTAGTGGCTGTACAAAATGTTGCCGCTACAATTACGATGATTCGAACAAATTTAACAGGTACACCTAAAGAAGTTGCTTCCCATTCACTTAATGTTAACGTATTCAATCTCCATCTAAATAGGTAGATCATTACAATAGAAATTACCAATAAGGGCAGCGCAATTAAAATAGAAGTGAAATTAGCTCTCCCCAAACTTCCCATTAACCAATACGTAATATCTGGCAATGTTTGTGTGGGGTCTGCCATTACTTGTACCATGGATGTTCCTGCTCCAAAAATAGCCGATATTGCTACTCCACTTAATATCAAACTTGTTGTAGTCACTTGATGTTTTCCTTGACTGATTAGGAAAGTTAGAATAACAGCTGTTATTCCCCCACCAAATGACAACAACTGTACATTTAATCCTGAAACACCAAGTAACAATCCTACACACGCACCAAAAGCAGCCCCTGCCGATACACCTAACGTATCGGGGGCTGCAAGAGGATTGGAAAATACTGCTTGAAATGTGGTTCCGGCAACACTTAAAGCTGCACCTGCACAAATAGCAAGAATAATCCGTGGTAGTCGTGAATTGATAATCACGGTATACATTACTTTGGTAACTAATTCTTCTCCAGTTATAAATTGTATCACCGCCTTAATGGTATCCGTAGGACTTACGTAATAAGGTCCAATCCCAAGACATACAATAGCTGTAATAAAGGGTAATACAATCATAACTGGTATCATTTTCTTGAATTTTTTCATTAATGTTGTATTAGAATATTTTCTATTTCATCATCAGTCAAGTCAATTCCTAGTAAAGAGTAATGTAATTTCACCTCTTGTGCTAGATCAATATCAGTAAACACTTCTGGATAGGCATTACATGCAACCCATAGACTAGTAATCGGTGCATCTGGTGAAAGTGCGTACCAGTTAAAAATACCCACTGGGAATTTGTAAATCTGTCCATTTTCTCCTGCACTTGTTACCGACCATGTATGACCTTCCACTGCACTATCATTTAACATATCAGTTGCTGTGTACTCAGAAAATGCTGATAGAAAAATAATATCAGGATTCATAACAATTACTTCTTCCATATTAGATTCCCAACCAACAACCTCCTTAGCAACGTTTCCAATTCCAGCCTTTTCAAGCCAAAATCCACCGTAGTAATCATCATTAGATACTTCAATAATACTTTCTGAATAGTCTGGCATCATTAGTCCATATAACTTATCTTCTTCTGCTATAGTTGCTGTTTTCTCATCTAGTAAATCGCTAATACGATTAGAATTTGCTTTTAGAGCATCTGCTTTTTCCTGCATATCATAAATCTGTCCTAACACATCATACCAACCATTGGTTGCTTCTAATGTATTAGTACCTGCATAACCACTATCTAGACCAATTGTAGGAATTCCAGATTCTAGAAAAATTAAGTAATTTTCTTCATGAGCCGAAGCACAGATAATCAAGTCTGGTTCTGTTGCAAGAATATCTTCTACTTCATAGAATGGTCCCATTCCTACTGTTGGAATCTCTTGGAAATCTGGGAACACACGTTCAATCCACACTGGAAAGTTAAATGCATTGGCTCCAATTGCTCCAAGAAGTGATGTGTCATTTGTAAATTGAATAAAATAAGATGGAAATGGCGGAATACCTGCTATAGCAACATTCACTGGTTTGCTTTCAATAATCACTTCATTTCCTGCTTCATCAACTATTGTTACTGGGTAATAGTCTTCCACTAATACCTGCGCTTCTTCCTCCTCTACCGATACTTGCGTATCTGCTTCCACTGATGTGTCGGTAGCTACTTCCACCTCTTGATGATCGTGATCGTCTGACGAACACGCTACCATACTAAACATGAATACTGTCAATGTTAGTAATGCAATTAATTTTTTCATAATAATAATTCTCTCCTTTGTTATATGTGGTTTTTAGTTAGTTGCAACTAACCAATAGGGATAGTATACGCATATATTCTTTTTTTGTCAATGACTATTTCAGCTCTTAATCAATAGAAACTACTTTATAACCTGCATTGGTAATAACTTCTACTAATACATCATTCGCAATTTCTTTCGTCAAAGTAACTTCTGCCGACTTCGTATCTAATGAAACAATCGCTTCTACGCCATCTATCTCATTTAATACATCGTTTACACGACCTGTACAGTGACCACACATCATCCCTTCAATTACAATATTCTTTTTCATAATAACCTCCATTTCTAATGTTGTTGTTTTGTTTACTTCATGTTCTGTTTGATATGGTTGAAATAATTTTAATCGCAATGCATTGGTTACAACGCAAAGGGAGCTAAGGCTCATTGCTGTTGCCGCAATCATAGGATTTAACTTAAATCCCCAAATCGTATAAAAAAGTCCTGCTGCTATTGGTATGCCTATGGTATTGTAGAAAAATGCCCAGAAAAGATTTCCTTTTATGTTACGAATGACTGCTTTTGAAAGGGTAATGGCTGTTACCACATCTAATAAATCACTTTTCATCAAGACCATATCTGCACTATCTATTGCAATATCCATCCCTGCACCAATTGCAATTCCAACATCTGCCCGTGCTAGTGCAGGTGCATCATTAATCCCATCCCCTACCATAGCAACTTTTTTCCCTTGTTCTTGAAGCTTTCGAACAACGGCTTCTTTATCTTGCGGTAGTACATCTGCAATCACCTCTGTCGTATCTACTTGTTTTGCAATCGCTGATGCAGTTCTACTATTATCACCTGTTAACATAATCACATCTAATTGCAGATTACGCATCATAGCAATTGCTTCTGCACTTGTTGGTTTCACCGTATCTGCCACAGCAATAACGCCCATTATTTCTTGATCTTCACAAAAGAACAAAGGAGTTTTTCCTTCCTCTGACAAAGAAATAGATGACTCATTTACCCAATCATTGTTTAAGTTATATTCTTCTAACAGCTTTTGATTCCCTGCTAAAATCTGTTTCCCATGAATAGTGCCAATAATACCCTTTCCAGGAATAGCCTGATAATCTAGCACTTCCACTGATTTAAAATTCTTATTTTTCCCATATTCGTTAATGGCAGTTGCTAGGGGATGTTCTGAAAAGCGTTCAATTGTATAAGCTGTTTCTAGTAAATCCTCTTTCGTAAAACGTTCTGTTGTCATCAAATCAGTAACTCTTGGTTTACCTTCCGTAATGGTTCCAGTTTTATCTAACACCACCGTGTCAATATGATGAGCAATTTCCAATGCTTCTCCTGATTTAATCAAAATTCCATTAGAAGCACCTACACCAGTTCCCACCATAATAGCTACGGGTGTAGCAAGACCAAGTGCGCAAGGGCAAGAAATTACAAGAACTGCAATTGCAATGGAAATGGAGAAAGAAAAGCTCGCTCCTGCTATTAGATACCAATACATAAATGCGAAAAGAGATATCATCATTACGACTGGAACAAATACACCGCTTACCTTATCGGCTAACTTA
Organism: Eubacteriales bacterium; assembly: GCA_044425555.1. Taxonomy (GTDB): domain Bacteria; phylum Bacillota; class Clostridia; order Lachnospirales; family Lachnospiraceae; genus JAWXVE01. The sequence continues at coordinate 4,343 of JAWXVF010000119.1, read as the reverse complement.
GAAATGGGTGCTTTGCTATTTCCTGCTTCTTCCACTAACCTAATAATCTGTGAAATGGTACTATCTTCACCCACTTTAGTTGCCTTAATCTGTAAAACACCTGTTCCATTCGTACTAGCTGACACCACCTTATGCCCTGGTTGTTTCTCTACTGGAATGCTTTCTCCCGTTAAGGCTGATTCATCCACAGAAGAATATCCTTTTATTACTACACCATCTACAGGTGATTTACTCCCTGGTTTGATTACTAGAATGTCATCAATAGCTATGTCTTCTACTGGCACTTCTTCCTCTACACCACCTACTAATCGAATCGCTGTTTTCGGTGCCAGATCCATTAATTTTTTAATAGCTTCTGTCGTTTTCCCTTTAGAACGTGATTCAAAGTACTTACCAAGTGTAATGAGGGAAAGAATGGTAGCAGCCGATTCAAAATAAATGTCATGCATATATTGATGAACCATATCGGGTAACTCATGATTTTGCCCAAATGTAATCATATAAATTGCCATTACACCATAGAGAAAAGCTGCACCCGATCCCACTGCAATCAAAGAATCCATACTTGGTTTCCCAATTGCAAGTTTCTTAAATCCAACTGTAAAATAGATTCGATTCACATATAAAATTGGTAAGCATAACAAAAACTGTGTGTATGCGTTAATGATTGCATTCTTTTCCCCTATAAAGATAGAAAAGATAGGCAATCCCATCATTGGTCCCATAGAAATATACATGAGAGGAATTAAACACCCAAAGGAAATCCACAAACGTAGTGTCATAGCGTTACGTTCTATTTGTAGTTCCTGATCCCCATTATTTGCGTGATTGATCTTTGTATTGATCTTATCTTTTTCTATCGTTGGATATCCAGCCTTTGTAACTGCATCACAAATATCTTGACTATTAATTATGGTATCGTCAAACTCCACTTGCATACCATTTGATAATAATTGTACATTTACTTTATGGATTCCTTGTAGCTTTAATACAGCAGATTCTACATGGGAAGAACAGGCGGAACAAGTCATCCCCTCTATATTAAATTGTTGTTGTTTCTTCATCAAACACTTCGCTCCAATCTAGTAATTAGTATAACTAGTTTTACACATATTAGTAGTGTATCACTCAATAACAGAAGTGTCAAACTTGACTTTATCTGTTAAAATTGATTTCCATGTCAAAGAATTATTTTCGCTATAAGTATTTGAGTAGATAAGTTCTGTATACATGGTACTTCATTTAAAAATTGGTTATGAAAACCGTAGTTGCTTAATAGATTCCTTTTATTGTCTCCTAAATTTCGTGGTATTTCTTAGTTTCTCTCCACTGAAACAGCCAACAAAAACCACACCCTACTCCATAACAAACAATATCCTCCCAAGAAAAAGTTGTTCCCAACAAAATTTTAAAGAATCGACTCTCACCTAAACCTAATAGCGTCACATAATCAAAAAACTGTAATATTTCAATAGAAGTAGCAAAAAGAAAGATGGAAAACGGCAATAATTTCAATAGTTTAGGGTAAATTACTCTTGCAATAAAGTAAAGTAACACCACCACTAGAATATCACCTACATAAGGGCGAATAAAGTTGTCACGAACATACAATGCAATAATCAATTCAACAATCAATAGTAACAGTGAAATGACAGTAAAAAAAGTGCGTTTTTTCATAATTTTCTCCCCATGTAATAGTACAAGTCAGACAACAATTTATGGTTAGCCATTAAAATCATCTCCTTTGTTACATTTTAGGCAATGCCTTATGGATATCATATTACTCAACATTAGGACATATAGCAATACCATTATTGAACAAAATACTAAAGAATTTTTTATCATAGAACTTACATTAGTTGAAAACTGCTTCTTGCCAAAAAGTTGACAATTAATGTACGACCCAATTTGTGCATTTGTCCGAACCGTCCCCTGTCTTATTTAGTATTTGTTTTTCACACTAATTTTTGTTAAATCATAAATATTAGTGGATCAACTTCATGCAACTTGTATATTATGAAATCTCCTTTTTCAAACTCCACTGATGTGTCAGTAGCTATACTTTCTCGACATTTAATAAAATTAAAAACTTCAGTTTCTGTATCAAATAGTCCATTTTTGTTCAATTTAAATTTTTGAAATTCTTTGACATCACTTAATACAAGGTCATTTAAAATACATGAATAATAACTGCCTCCAGCATATGCATAATCAAAACCTAAAAATTTTTCATTTGGAAAATCCTTGTTACATAATGGTTCTCTAAGTGTAGTTCGGCATTTTAATATTCTAAATTTAATATTTAATTTTTGCGATTCCAAAATATAGTTTTTTATATATTCGGTATATACACAAGCCTCAACTCTATCTGAGTCCCACCAAAATCCAATATTTTCATCATAAAAATCTTTAAAATCAGGATTTGGGATCCCACATTCGGTCTATCAGGCTGATTTTGAGCAGTATTATCTTTTAAAGGCTTAACCGATGAATCTCCATAATTAATTGGGTTGCCTTAACTTTTTTGAAACACATATTCTTCAGCTTTGTTTTGTAGCCACATTTCCTCAAAAGTTTGGCTATTCGGATAAGGCTCTCAGTTCTGAAAGGTAAAAAAAATCGCATAAATTTTATAAGATTTATTGTACAATTTTAGCAAATAAAGTAAAATAAATGAAAAACTTTATCGCAAAGGGGTATGATAGATATGAGCAGAGAACGAGATCGCATAGCAAAAAAGAGAGAACAAAATCCAATTGAGGAATGTAATAAGATACAACGAAAATTTTATCCCCAATTATTTCAGAAATTTGAAATGATAGCTGATACAAGACATAGTAGTTATATAACCTATACAACCAAGGAAATACTTACGACGCTTTATTATAAAGCAATAGGTGGAATTGGTAGTATGCAGAAAATGACAAGAGAATTTAATGAAGAGTTGGTGGTGAAGAATTTATACAAATTCATGGGGAGCAAAGAGAAAGAGTATCTACCACATGGAGTAACCATTAATGAATTTTTAGAAAAATTAGAACCTAAGGAATTAGAGAATATACAAAAAGATATCGTATATCAAATGATAAGAAGAAAGACCTTTGATAATGCAAAGGTCTTAAAGAGATGGTTGGTATTAATAGATGGGACAGAATTAGATGAGGGGAAACAAGAGAAGAATAAGGGGTATTTAAGCCGAACATATCATAAGGGGGAAGAAAAGGAATTTACAAGATATCATAGAAGTGTATTAGAAGCGAAACTATATTTTGGAAATGATTTGGTATGTAGTGTAGCAACGGAATGGATAGAAAATACAAAAGAATATCAGAAGAAAAAAATGACAGAAGAAGCTATGAAACAAGATTGTGAAACAAAGGCGTTTGTAAGATTAGCAAAAAAGATCAAGAAAAAATTTCAAAAATTACCAATCATAATTGTGGCAGATGGACTCTATGTAAGTCATAGGGTGATAGAAGTATGCAAAGAAAATGGGTGGGAGTATTTGATTCGTTACAAAGAGGGAAGTGCTCCATCCATAGAAAAAGAATATCAAGGAATACCAGAAAAAGAAAAAGAGGGAGGAGTAGAATATATTAATGGAGTGCTATTTGGAGATGAGGAAGTGAATGTAATCAAGTATGAAGAAACCAAAATAAAAAATAAGAAAGAGAAAACAACCCATTTTGCATGGATAACGAGTATAGAACTAACAAAAAGGAATGGGAAAAAAATAGTAGAAGCAGGAAGGAATCGATGGAAAATAGAAAATCAAGGATTCAATCGACAAAAGAGATGGCAAGGAAATTTAGAACATGCGTGTAGTCATAATCAAAATGCACAGAAAAATCATTACCTAATGGAGCAAATAGCGGATTTTATGAAGCAGTTATATGAATATTTTTATTTAAAGAAAAACGAAATAAAAAAAGAGCAAAAAAATATATCTTCCGAATTGTTAAAAAGCTTTGGACAGCAAACGACAATAGGAGAAGATATATTTAGTGAGGAAACGCAAAGCGTAACCACCAACTGAATTTATTATAGCAAAGGATGTGATATAAAGCAATAGAAAATGAAGAAAAGAAAAATATATTTACGAAAAAATAAGACATAGGGGGAAGTCTGTCAAAAAATGACGTAAATAATTACTATAAAATAAACGGAGTGAAAAAAGAGGGAAATCACTTCTTATTAGTTTGAATAAATAAATTTACCTTTCAGAACTGACTAAATTCAAAAAAACTTGCTATTTTCTATGATGAATGATAAGATACTTTCAAGCATACAAGTTCATATAATCTATGGTAGTTGTAAACTCTTTACAATTACTATCTAACTAC
>JAWXVF010000118.1:0-8287 GCA_044425555.1 Eubacteriales bacterium | reverse complement strand
GGGGTAGAAAATTGAAACGAATAACAGGTCTTATATTAGCTGTAATCTTACTATTAGGAATGAGTGGATGCAGTAATGAGAGAATGGAAATTACCACATTAACGCAATGGGCACATGTATATGAAGCTAATAATTATTGTGAACAGTTGATAGAGGAAGAGTTGCCAATAGATATTAAGATGGGAGTGGTAGATATTTCTAATACAGAACAGATTCGTGCATTACTTGAAACTAATGTACCAGATTTTTTTGTAGCAAGAGAAACACCTATGTATATGCATGAAAACGGATATGTTAGAACCATTCCAGTTGATATGGTGAGAGAATATGTACCTTCTCTTATGAAATATTTCGATGAATATCCACTTCTCTATACAGTGGCTTTAAGTGCAGATGATCCAACTCAATTTACATCTTTGATTGGACTTGATGAGACGAGAACACATATTGCGTTATATGCTGATATGTATCGATATGATTGGATATTAGAATCTGGAATTGATTTAGGAGTGAAAGTGGTACAGATTACAGAGAATTATTATGTGGCAAAAGAAGGTTTAACGAAAGAAAAATTTGTAGAAATAATGGAGTACTTTGTATATAGTGATCCTGATCAAAACGGAATAGATGACACCTACGGAGCTAGTATGTATGGTGGAGATATACGAACTTCATTGATGTCTGGATTTGGAATTATACCAGACATCAATGAATTAGATCAAGATGCTGCACAATATTACGTAATGCCAGAGTATAAAGAGTTGGTGATATGGTTAGCGGATTTATACGATAAGGGATTACTTGATTCAGAGTGGTTTACACAAGATGTATATCGAGTATGGAATAAGGTAGAAAACGGTCAAACAGGCTTTTGGCAATCCTCTACCAATGCAATGAATGCCTGGGCAGTAGCACGTCCACCAAGTACTCTTATTGAAGATAATCCAGATGTGAAAATTCTTCTCACAACAGGACTAAAAGACGATCGTGGAACTGTGACTATGAAATATGCCAATTCTACAATGGCTCGAAATAATTACTATATAGGAGCAGATGTAACGGATGAGAAATTAGCTCTTATCTTACAAATGTATGAGTATTGTAATTTTAGTGCAGCGTCTATGAATTTATGGTTTGGTGAAGAAGGAGTAGATTGGCAATACAATGAAAATGGTGAATTTGAATTGTTGAATGAATTAGATGCTGGTGAAAAAGGAGTTAAAACATTTACACAAGACACACAAGTGGGAGAACTCTGGGAAGCGATTACGCTAGAAGAAGATTTCGTAAAAGGAAGAGAATTTTGGCTAGATGATGGAATTTGGTTAGAGGATTACGTGTATCCATATAAAGCTGATTTAAGAAATGAAACGAAATATGCTGTAATCTTAGCAGAAAAAGGAGATGCCATAGTTGATGTAGTCAAAACATATTTAGAAGCGTGGGTAACAGGTGAGAAAGATATAAATGCTACGTGGACAGTATACATGAGAGAATTAGAAGAAGCAGGTTATAATGAACTGATTGAAGAATTAGAAGGAGTTCCTACTTTGATGGAAATGCAAGCAGAATATATGCAATAATACAAGGAATGTTGCATATAAATAAAGTAACAAACTATCATGTGGAGCATGAGTTGAAGCGAATAAGGGAATATATAGTAATAGCATTTTATTTAGATGTATTAATGTTATGTATGGTATTGTTGTCACAACCTACCGTAGAGGTAAGTGGCAATCATATAGTAGAAGTGAAAAAAGTAGCAATCACATTTGATGATGGTCCACACCCGATATATACGAAGGAATTGTTAGAGGGGCTTTCAAAAAGAAATGTGAAAGCTACTTTTTTTGTGACAGGAAGTCATGCTAGTGAAAACAAAGAGTTAATATTGCAGATGAAAGCAGATGGTCATTTAATAGGGAACCACACCTATAGTCATATGGGATTAACGAATCAAAATCGTGAAGTATTCATAGAAGAGTTGAAAAAAACTAGTTCTGTAATTCGAGAGATTACAGAAGAAGGCACAGTGTATGTACGACCGCCATATGGAGTGTGGGAGGATGCATTAGAAGACGAGTTGGATATGATACCTGTTTTGTGGACGGTAGACCCATTAGATTGGTGTAGAAGTGATGTGGAGGGGATTGTACAATCGGTTTTGCACCAAGTGCAAGAAGAAGATGTGATACTGATGCATGATACATTTCCTAGTAGTGTGGAAGCTACGTTCATTATAGTGGATACTTTGTTAGAGCAAGGGTACCGATTTGTGACTGTGGAAGAATTGTTGGTGGATTAGATTTACATTGAAATTAATAGAAACTTGTATATAATAGTAGTAGAAAGTAAGTATTGTTTATACAAATAGAGGATAGAAAAAATGGACGTATTCAATTATATGAACCAATTAAAGAAAGAAAAGGAATCACCACTTGCAGCGAGAATGCGACCTACTACTTTAGAAGAAGTGGTGGGTCAAAGTCATATTCTTGGAAAAGATAAGCTGTTATATCGTGCTATACAAGCTGATAAAATAACATCTGTTATATTCTATGGACCTCCAGGTACAGGAAAGACTACTCTTGCAAAAGTCATAGCCAATACGACTAGTGCTTCCTTTGAGCAGATTAATGCCACTGTTGCTGGGAAGAAGGATATGGAACAAGTGGTGAAACAAGCACAAGAAACAAGAGGAATGTATGCACAGAAGACTATTTTATTTATTGATGAGATTCATAGATTTAATAAGTCTCAGCAAGATTATTTATTACCATTTGTAGAAGATGGAACTATTATTTTAATAGGTGCGACTACAGAGAATCCTTATTTTGAGGTGAACACAGCTCTTTTATCACGTTCTAGCATATTTGAATTAGAACCATTACAAATAGAAGATTTAGAAGAATTGATTAGACGTGCAGTGTTTGATGAGAAGAAGGGATTAGGAACTTATGGAGCAACCATTTCAGAAGAAGCGATTCACTTTCTTGCTAAGACCTGTGGAGGAGATGCTAGATATGTGTTAAATGCAATAGAACTTGCTGTTCTTACATCGCAACGAGATGAGCAAGGACAATTACATATTACCATTGAAATAGCCAGTGAATGCATACAGAAGAAGATTATTCGTTATGATAAATCAGGGGATAACCATTACGATACGATATCGGCTTTTATTAAAAGTATGAGGGGGTCTGATCCGGATGCCGCTCTTTATTATCTAGCGAAAATGTTGACAGCAGGGGAAGAAGTAACTTTTATTGCTAGAAGAATTATAATCTGTGCATCAGAAGATGTGGGGAATGCGGATCCTATGGCACTTGTTGTGGCAACCAATGCTTCTTTAGCGGTAGAGAGAATTGGAATGCCTGAAGGGCAGATTATTCTAGCACAAGCTGTAACATACGTTGCTAGTGCACCAAAGAGTAATGCAGCTTTGGGAATTTTTGATGCTATGAGAGAAGTGCAACAATCAGGGAATTTAGCGATTCCTCCCCATTTACAAGATGCACATTATAAAGGTGCGGCCAAATTAGGACATGGAGTTGGATACTTATATCCTCATGAATATGAGGAGCATTACGTAAAACAACAGTATTTACCGTATGAATTGAGTGGTCGTGAATTTTATCGACCTGATGGCATGGGGTATGAGAAGAAGATTAAAGAGCATCTGCAACAACTACGAAGCAAGAGAGATTAGAATAATTGCTCCGTTAGATATTGGTAGATGGTCTCACTTTTTTCTTTCCAGTTCTTACAAACATTAGCGGCTAGTTCTTCAGAAGGTAGAGATAGTTTTAATTCTATAAGAGGGATTTTTCCGTCTTTAGCGGTTAGGTAAGCTTCGTATTCTTGGGTGCGAGAGGATTTGTCATAGACTGCTTGAATAGATAATTCCTTTTGCATGGCGAATTTTTGTTCGTATAGTTTTTGATCAATGTCTTGACGGATAGCAGGAGTTAAGTGACTTTTTAGAGAAGTTAATGTATTAATGCCTTCTGCTGTAATCTGAACAAAAGTCTGTTTTTTGATAATGCAATTTTCAATCATTTCCGTTTCTTCTAATTCTACAATTGCCTCTTGGAGCAAATCAAAGTTCGTATAATCACAAGTAATTAAGATGAAATTGTAAATTTGTTTTCTCGTAATGGAGAAATCAATTTTATGAAGTAAGTAGAGAATAATTAATTTATTAATGATTTTAAGTTCATGAGCCATTGTATAACCTTCCTTGATAGAGGTGATTGCGTTTCATGGTATTGTGTGTAGTATTTAATACGGTTCGTTTTCCAAGACTCCAAGTAGGAGCGATGAGCAATTCTTTTGGACCATCTCCTGTAATGCGATGGATTACAATTTGGGGAGATAAGTGCTCAATGCATTGAAGCAGTAGCGTAATATATTCTTCTAAGGTCATGCAAGTAAATTCCTTGTTATAATAGGCACTAGCAAGGTCTGTTCCTTCTAATACGTGTAGTAATTGTAATTTAATTCCCATAATAGGCAGTGTATTTAAGTAATGAATGGTAGCAAGGATATCTCTAGTTGTCTCAAAGGGAAGTCCTAATATAGTATGTACTACAATGGGAATACGAATCTTTGCAAGTTGCTCTACAGCCTTAGTAAAAACGGGAAGGGAATAGCCCCTTCGAATATAAGTGGCAGTTTTCTCATGTATCGTTTGGAGTCCTAGTTCTACCCATATTATTTGATGTGGGAATTCTTGTTGTAACTCTGCTAAGAGATGTAGTACGTCCTCGCCTAAACAGTCAGGTCTAGTGGCAATAGAGATACCAACCACTTTAGGATGGGATAAGGCATCTCTATATAAGGAGCGTAGAGTAGGAATAGGGGCATACGTATTGGTATAAGATTGAAAATAGGCGATATAGCGATTGCCTATTTCTTTTCTTGTATAGGAAGCAATACCATTTTCAATTTGCGTGCCAATATTAGGGTGATATTTAGCCGCTAATTCGCCACTACCTCCTGCACTACAGAAGATACAACCTCTCGTATCAAGTGTTCCATCACGATTAGGACAAGTCATATTCACATCTAAAGCAATTTTATAGATTTTCTCACCAAAGCGTTCTTTCAGATAATAATCGAGAGAGTAGTAGGGTTTATCGCCCCACATAGAGGTAGTGTTCATAAGGATGCTCTTTTCTTAGTTCAATAATTTTTCTATATTTTTGTAATCTGTATCGTGTGCAATGTATGTAAGTAGTGGAGAGGTTGTATAGAACTAGAACATGAAAACAATCGTTGCCATAGGCCTAAATAAATGATTTCACTGCGTTGGCAACTACTGTTGCAACTTGTGGGTCAAATGCTTCTGCAATAATATGTTCTTCGCTTAATTCACTTTCAGGAACTAGATTAGCTAATGCAGTGGCAGCAGCTAATTTCATTTCTTCTGTAATCTGTGTAGCACGTCCTTCTAAGGCACCCTTGAAGATACCAGGGAAGGCAACTACATTATTAATCTGATTAGGAAAATCAGAACGTCCAGTACCAATAATTCTAGCTCCATGTTCTTTGGCAATGTTAGGCATAATTTCAGGAACAGGATTTGCCATGGCAAATAAAATAGAATCCTTATTCATAGAAGCGACCATTTCACCAGTTACAATATTAGGTGCAGAGACACCCACGAAAATATCGGCATTTGAGAAGGCATCTTTAAGAGTTCCATTTTCTTTATTAGGATTGGTGATTTCTAGCATTTTCTTTTGCATCCAATTTAAGTCAAGAGTGTCTTTGGTTAGGACACCTGTTTTGTCACAGAGAATAATATTGGTAAAACCATAAGTTATTAATAATTTTGTAATGGCTATTCCTGCGCTACCTGCTCCATTCACTACTACTTTACAAGTTTCTTTTTCTTTTTTGACTACTTTTAGGGCGTTGATAATCCCAGCTAATACTACAATAGCAGTTCCGTGTTGATCATCATGAAAGACAGGAATGGAGAGAGTTTCTTTTAAACGTTCTTCAATCTCGAAACATCTAGGTGCACTAATATCTTCTAAGTTAATGCCACCAAAACCAGGAGCAATATGGGTAATCGTTCGAATAATCTCTTCTGTATCTTGGGTATCTAGGCAAATAGGAATGGCATTTACACCACCAAATTCCTTAAATAATACAGCTTTTCCTTCCATAACAGGCATGGCAGCATAAGGACCGATATTTCCTAGGCCTAACACGGCACTTCCGTCGGATACGACTGCTACTGTATTTGCCTTGATCGTATAGGTATAAGCCGCTTCTGGATCTTTTGCAATGACTTTACAAGGTTCTGCAACACCAGGAGTATAAGCAAGAGAGAGTTCTTTTCTAGATTTTACAGGAATCTTAGAAGTTATTTCTAACTTTCCATTCCATTCTTTATGTAAATGTAGTGCTTCTTCTTGAGTATTCATAAGTACCTCTTTCTATTAGATTATAGTTAATTACTATGGTATTTTATGGAGTATCCTTGTCTATCATATCTTATTTAGGAGGAGGATTCAAGTGAAAAGATAGGAAATTATCTGCTACTATATTTGCTTCATAGGAGAATATATGATATAATAGGACATCATAGTTGAGTCTGTTTATGGGACTTTTCTATTGAGTAACTAGTAATATGGAAGAGGGGATAAGATGCACGACGATATTAATCAAGCACTCTATATTCTAGAAATTGTTTGGAAGAATTTACGATATATAGATTTTATAGCTGCTTTATTAATTGTATTTTTAGAAAAACATAATTCAAGAAGAGCTTGGACTTGGATTATGATTGTTTATGTAATCCCTATTTTTGGTATTTTTATTTATCTGCTATTTGGTGCAAATATTATAAAGAGGAGAATGTTTAAAGCGAAGGCAGTCATTGATCAACGAAAAGATTTAGTGCATCTGCAAGAAGAAAGTATTGAAGACCATAAATTACAAGAGCGTGATCCTATCATTAATAAGTTCGCTGATTTAATTTATTATAACCTAGAAACTTCTAGTGCTATTTTATCTTCCAATAATCTAGTGACACATATATCCGATAGTGATAAGAAGTTTGCATTATTAAAAGAGGACATTAAAAATGCGAAACGATTTATTCATATACAATATTATATGATTAAAGATCTTCATTTGTTTTATAGTTTGGTAGAACTATTAATTCAAAAAGCAGAAGAAGGTGTGGAAGTGCGTATCTTGATAGATGGAATGGGTAGTCATTTTTTAAAGAGAAGTACTGTTCTAGAGTTAGAGAAACATAATGTACATGTTGGAGTATTTTTTAAAGGCATCTTTGGACGAATTCATGTGCGTATGAATTACCGTAACCATCGTAAGATTATTGTGATTGATGGGGATATTGGTTATGTGGGAGGAGTTGACCTACGTAAAGAGTATGTCTCGACTTCTGATACTTCTAAATACATTCCTAAATGGCGTGATACCCATATGAGAATTGAAGGGTTGGCCGTATTAGATCTAGGGATACGCTTTATCTTAGATTGGAACTTTGCTAAGAAAGAGGATTTGTTTCATGGTCTAAGTTATATAAACCTCCCAAAACCTGTAGAGGGAAAGAGTAAGTTACAAGTATTGATGAGTGGCCCAGACGCACATATGAATCACATTCGAGATAATTATTTAAGGATGATTGGGAAAGCTAAGAAAAGTATTGAAATCCAAACCCCGTATTTTATACCAGATACAGAGATAATGACGGCATTACGGATTGCAGTTGCTTCAGGGATTCGAGTCAACATTATGATTCCTAATAAGCCGGATTACCCATTGGTATATTGGGCATCCATGTTTTATGTGGGACAATTGTTATTAGAAGGTGCACATTGTTACATATATGAAAGAGGGTATTTACATTGTAAAGGAATGATTGTGGATCGAGAAGTGTATTGTTATGGGACTGCTGGACTAGATAATAGAAGTCTACATATGAATTTTGAAGTGAATGTTATTAATTATTCGAAAGATGATGTATTAGAGATGGTACGAATCTATCAAGAAGATCTACGATATTGTAGTAGAGTGACGAAAGAATCGTACGTTGCTAGAAATCTACGATATCGTTATAAAGAGCAAGTAAGTAGATTATTTGCACCACTTTTTTAAAAAAAACACCCCCAAATTAATGTTAGGAGCATAGTTTGGGGGTGTTCATTCTATTCTGAGGCGAATTCTTGTGGGGGGGGGTGAAATTAATCCTCTGTAATCCAGAATGCTCTTGGTAATATGGTCACTAACTGCAACAATGTAAGCA
>JAWXVF010000117.1:0-8485 GCA_044425555.1 Eubacteriales bacterium | reverse complement strand
GACACCAATACAACAAACGCCAATACAACAAACGCCAATACAACAAACGCCAATACAACAAGCACAACCCCAAGCATCAGAGTATGCAGAGCAAGCTAAGGCAGTGGCGGCTAATTCGTGGAGTATGGCGAAAGATATGTTAGTAGCACCTGGTACAGGCGTACAATCTTGTATGAAGCAAGCGAATCGTCAATTATCCCTAGCCCTCATAGCGGCACAAGCTTTATTATCAGGCTTGTTTGCTATGGTGATGATTGGAGAAAGTGAAAAATGGATAAAGAGTATGATGGGTTACTGGGGAACTGAGCCTATTTTTTCTACGGGTAGAGTTGTAGGAACAACTGCCATATGTTCGTTGATCATTACTGCAGCTTTATTTGGAATATTATATGGAATTAATAGTATTTTTAAATTAGACTTAACAATAGATCAATTACTAGCAGCAACTAGCGTGAAAAGTGTAGGTTCTGCTGTATTGATTGTAGTTGCTATTGTAGTTTCTTATGTGGATATAGAAAAGGCAATGATTATTTTCTATGTAGGGGGATTGTTAGGAATCTTCTTCTTAGAAAGTGCTATTAAACCTTATATGAAGGATAAAAAAGTTATGATACCGTATATTATGTTTGTTTTAACTATTCTTATGGTGATAATAGGGTGGTTTGTTATCAAACAAGGACTTCCATACTACTTCTCGGAAGATATGAGAGATGGTGCAAAAGAATTGACAAAAATGTTAGGTGATCCAATGGGATTTATTATGAATGAAATTTTTTAAATAGAAATTACTAGAGAACGTGGTGCATAATCATATTATGCACTACTTTTTTGGAAGCAGAGAAAAGTATTAGGAATTTGATGAAAATGTTAAATAATTATTGTTAATTAAGAAGATCTATAGAGAAAAGAGTGGGAATACAATATGCCAGCAGCAATGACGCATTACCGATTTGGAGTAATGGTACGAGAAGAAGCGAGTGAACGCATACAGAAGATAATTGATGAAAATAGAGAAATGTTTGACCTTGGCTTACAAGGACCTGATTTATTATTCTTCTACCGTCCTTATAGGAAGAATATGGTTTCGAATATTGGATATGCATTTCATGTGGAACGTGCGAAAGAATTTTTATTACATATTTACGATGTACGTGATCTGAAAAATAGCGCATTAACGTCTTATTTACTAGGAATGTGTTGTCATTATATGTTAGATAGAGAATTGCACCCATTTATTTGGGAGAAAGCCCCTACTAGTATTGAGCATCAGACGTTAGAAGCTTCGCTAGAGCGTTTGACTATAGAACGATACTATATGACCATAAAGCGTTGTAAGTTGTTGCCAAGAAAGAATTTGGATGTACAAGCCTTACAAATAGTTTATCAGGAAGTATCTAAGAAACAATTAAAAGAAGCGATGATGACTATTCGCTATCTGAATCACTTGCTAGAATATAAGAAGCCGTTACAATTCTATGAATTCTTAGTGAAGAAAAAAAGAGTGTTTTCTTCGTTATGCATTCCAAAAGAAGTAGAAGTGGAAGAAGCACGAGAGTTAATTCCTGTACTAGAAGAAACGGTAGAAAAGGCAGTATCATTTATCCAGATGTATTTGGACGAGGGGCTGACAAGGGAACAATATGGAAGATATGCAGGATATGATTTTAATGGGGCAGCTCTAGAAGGGGGAATAGTATGAGGTTTACGAAGGAAGAGAAAAGCTGGATTGCATATGACTGGGCGAATTCTGTATTTGCTACCATTATGTTGGCTGCTATATTCCCTATTTATTTTGCAGGAGTCTGTACAGATACTACGCAAGGAGCAGATTTTTGGTGGAGCATTGGAATGTCAATTGCTACTGGGATTTCTGCCATATCGGTTCCGATTCTTGGAGCGATTGCAGATTATAAGGGGATGAAGAAGAAGCTTTTTGCCACATTCTTAGTGATAGGTATCTTTTTTACAGGAGTTTGTGCCTTTGTGGATGTATGGCAACTCATGTTAATTGGCTTTATCTGTTCTTACATAGGTTTTAGTTGTTCTTGTATGTTATATGATAGTTTTCTGGTAGATGTTACTACAGATGAACGCATGGATAGGATCTCATCTTGGGGATATGCGATGGGGTATATTGGAGGTAGTACCATACCTTTTCTAATGGCGATTTTACTGTTGACATTCGGTGAAAGATTTGGAATTGATAGTATTCTGGCTGTCAAAATATCTATTATGATAGCAGTCGCTTGGTGGACGATTTTCTCTGTTCCTATCTTAAAAAATTGCAAGCAAAAGCATGGAGTAGAAATAGAACCTAGTAAAATGATTCGAAATTCTATTAAATCCATAGTACAAACTCTAAAAGAAATTGTTGAAAACAAAGGATTATTGTTTTATATAATTGCTTACTTTTTCTATATAGATGGAGTCAATACAGTGATTAATATGTCTACTGCATATGGTGCCACTTTAGGATTAGATTCTAATGGAATGATTGTAGCGTTAATGGTAACACAATTGGTGGCATTTCCATTTGCCATTTTATTTGGACGATTAGCAGGAAAATATGGAACACTTAACTTGCTTTCTGTATCCATTGGACTCTATTTTATAATCTGTATTATAGCATTTATTATGGGGTATGGAATAGAAGAGATGTTTCTAACCATAGAACAAGCATTAGGTATCTTCTGGTTATTAGCTACAATGGTAGGAATGGTACAAGGAGGGATTCAAGCATTATCAAGATCTCATTTTGGAAAATTAATACCGAAGAAAAAATCTAGTGAATACTTTGGGATTTTTGATATTTTTGGCAAGTTTGCAGCTGTACTAGGACCGTCTATTTATGCTGTCGTAAAAGGGGTGACAGGAAGAAGTTCATTTGCAATTTTTGCTATAATCATACTGTTTTTCTTAGGGGGGACTTTTATGATGCTCTGTAAAAAGTATACAAAATAAATGTTTCAAAAAAAATAATTGAAATTTCTATCAGGAAGTAGTATGATAATAGAGGTATAAATTGAGAAAATACTGATTTATTTGGAAAGAAGGAATGAGTAGATGAATATTACTACCATATTACAAGAATTAGACGAGTTATTCGCTACACACCAGATAGAACAAGTGGAAGATTTTGTAGTTGGGAAGATAAAAGAAGCGGAGTCTATTAATGAAGTGGGAGTTCAGATTACTTTATGGAACGAATTAATGGGTTTTTATAGAGATACCAGTCAGTTTGACAAATCCATTGAGGTTGCAAAGAAGGCAATGTTATTAATAGAGCAAGAGAATTTAATGGGTAGTATTTCTCATGCGACGACAGTACAAAATGTAGCAAATGCACTTAGAGCTGCTGGGCAATTGGAGGCATCACAGACATACTATGATGCTGCGTTTGCTGTGTATAAAGATCAATTACCAGAAAACGATATGCGCTATGCAAGTCTCTATAATAATTTGAGCTTATTATTCCAAGAGATGGGTGAATTTGATAAGTCTTGTGATTGCTTAGAACAAGCACTTGGAATTGTAACACAACATGAAGAGGCTGTCATAGAAGTGGCAACTACGCATACGAACTTGGCAATGTCTCTTATGAAGTGCCGAAAGTTAGAAGAGGCAATTGGACATTTAGAAGAAGCTTTTACCATATTTGAGAGATATGAGGAGCGAGATTTTCATTATAGTGCTGCATTATCAGCAATGGGAGAAGCGAAATACCTTTCAGGTGATTTAGAAAGTGCAGTAGAATACTATAAGCTAGGTATGGATGAATTAGAACGCCACGTGGGACGAACAAAAGGCTATGAGATTATGGAAGAGAATTATAAGACCATACAGAAACAGCTCGATGACTCTAAGGGGTTAAGAGTACAGAGAGAATATCCTAATGGAATGGAACTGTGCAAAGGGTATTATGAGGAATTTGGCATTCCTATGATACAAGAGAAATTTTTAGAATATGAATCCTTGATTGCGATAGGTTTAGTAGGGGAAGGTTCTGATTGCTTTGGGTATGATGATCTAATATCGAGAGATCACGATTACGGACCGGCCTTTTGTATGTGGTTAACAGATGCAACGTATGATGAAATCGGAGAATCTCTACAGCGTGAATACGATAAGTTGCCTACCACTTACATGGGGGTTACACGAGTGAATACGGTGCAAGCTGGTAAAAGAGTTGGTGTGCTTCGCATTACAGAATTCTATGATCGTCTAATTGGCTTGACAGATATTCCACAGTCCAATCAACAATGGCTGTTTTTAGAGGAATATCAACTAGCAACTGCAACAAATGGTCAAGTCTTTCGAGATGATTTGGGAGAGTTTTCTAGAATCCGTATGGGATTATTAGCGTATTATCCTAAAGAAGTATTGGTGCAGAAGATTGCGAGAGAGGCTGCGTTAATGGCTCAATCAGGACAATATAATTATAAGCGAATGTTAAAAAGAACAGAATACGTAACAGCACATATTGCATTAATGGAATTTATGAAGCATACAATGGCAATGACGTATTTGCTAAATCGTTCCTATGCACCATTTTATAAATGGCAACATAAGGGTATGAAGAAACTGATGATTCTATCGCAAGTGGGTGAGATACTTGCTGAAATAGAGCAATTACCAATTGCGGATCCTACGATTGCAATGATGATAGAACAGATAGCACAATTAATGATTGCTAGAATGAAGGAACAGGGATTGACAAAAGGAAATGATAACTTTTTAGAATCCCACACCCAAGGTATTCTACTTAGTGTTAAAGAGGAAGATGAGAGAAAGAAAGAATTAGTAGACACTATTGTATTATTAGAATGGGAAGCATTTGACAAAGTAGAAAATATTGGTAATAGGGCGGAATGTCAAGATAATTGGGGAACATTTTCTATTATGCGTAAGAGCCAATTTATGGCATGGAATGAAGAAGTGCTGACAAGCTACATAGAAGATTTTAAAGCTGCCAATCAAGTGGGATGGAACTTAATCACTGAAAAGTATGCACACATGATGCGTAGTACGGATCCGAATGCTTATGAAGAAATTGTGCAAAGATTACCAAAAAAGACAGAACGACAAGTATTAATTATAGAGGAAATAGTTGGTATACAAGTGAATTGGATGGAAGAATTCTCGAAAATCTATTCAAATTCAGCGAATAACGCTAGGAGTATTTACACGAGAGAAGATTCCATGTATAATACATCTTATGAGACTTATTTACGTGGAGAATTATTAACGTATAGTGAGCAGACTCTTGCGATATATGGTACGATGATTGTAGACCTTGTACAAAGCAATCAAAACTTAGCCAAATTAATTCTAACAAACACAGCTTTGTTATATGGATATAAGAGTTTAGAAGATATGGAAGACAGAATAGAGAGATAAGGAAGGAGGCGATAGAAGATGTATCACGCAAGTGAACAACGATATGAGAAGATGCAGTATATGCGATGTGGAAAGAGTGGTGTATTGTTGCCAAGAGTTTCGCTAGGATTATGGCATAACTTTGGCAGTGTGGATCCTTATGAGAATCAACAAGCAATTTTAAGGGAAGCATTTGATAATGGAATAACCCATTTTGACTTGGCTAATAATTATGGACCCGTACCTGGAAGTGCAGAGAGTAACTTTGGTAAGATGATTAATACGGATTTTCGGACGTATAGAGATGAGATGATTATTTCTACCAAGGCAGGTTATACCATGTGGGAGGGTCCTTATGGAGATTGGGGGTCTAGGAAGTACCTAATGTCTAGCCTTGATCAGAGCTTGAAGAGAATGGGGCTTGAATATGTGGATATTTTCTATCATCATAGACCGGATCCGGAGACACCTCTAGAGGAAACCATGGAAGCCTTAAGGGACATTGTTGCGCAAGGGAAGGCACTTTATGTAGGAATTTCTAATTATAGAGCAGAAGAAGCAAGGCGTGCAATAGACTTGTTAGAGGAGATGGGAGTGCATTGTTTGATTCATCAACCGAATTATAATATGAGAGATCGGTGGATTGAAGATGGATTACAAGATGTGTTAGAAGAAAAAGGGGTAGGAAGTATCTGTTTCTCACCACTTGCACAAGGAGTTCTTACAGACCGTTATAAAGATGGTATTCCAGAGGATTCTAGAGCAGCTAGTGGAAGAACAGCAGTAGGGCAACAGATTACTCCAGAAGTATTGGGGATTACATCCAAACTTAGAAGTATTGCGACTGAGAGAGGGCAGACCTTAGCACAGATGGCATTGGCATGGATTCTTAGAAGGGATCGTGTTACATCAGTATTAATAGGTGCGAGTCGTGTAAGTCAATTACAAGATAATCTTGCATGTATTCGGAAGTTAGAATTTACAGAAGATGAGTTACAAGCAATAGAGAAGATTATTGTACAGTTCCAGAACTGAGCCACGTATGAATAAGTATCAAGTGGGACAGATTATACAACTTAAGAAGCAACATCCTTGTGGAAGTAATCAATGGGAATTATTGAGAGTGGGTGCAGACTTTCGACTAAAGTGCTTGGGTTGTGAACATCAGATTATGATTGCACGTAAGAATATAGAGAAGAGTATTAAAACTGTAGTAAATAATGATGATGGAAGATCAGAAAGTAGAGGAAACACAAATGAAGATTAAATGGAAGATAATTGGTTCAACAGCAGCACTTTTGCTATCTATGATGGTAACAGCTATTGTAGTAGCATATTTTAACACGGAAACACTAGTTACAGCTAGATATATGTCAGAGTTAGAATATGATACAGTACGTGCCTTATTAGTATTAGATGAGACACATGATGGAGAATGGCGTGCGGAGAACGGAAACTTATATAAAGGGGACTTGTTAATTAATAACAATTCAGCTTTGATTAAAGAGATTACAGAAGGGAAAGATGTATTCGCAACTTTTACAGTAGGTGGTACTCGTGTTGCTACTAGTATTGTAGATGCTAATGGGAATACACAAGTAGGAACAGCGATTGCTAGTGAAGTAGAACAACTTGTTATCTTTGGTGGTCAAACCTTTCAAGGTTCCACTGTTGTATTAGGTGAAGATGCTGTTATGGAGTGTACTCCACTAAGAGATAGTGACGGAAATGTCGTTGGTTCTTGGATTGTAGGAATCTTTAATGATAGGATTTCTGGAGAGATTACAGATGTTACGAATGATTTCTTCTTAAGTATGAGTATTGTATTAGTAATTGGACTTGCTATTGCCTTTGCTATTGGGGCGATGATTGCAAAAGGGATTCGTACAGTGGAAGAGAAAATGTCTATTATGCAACAGGGGGATTTTCACTTTGAATTCGCAACTAAGATGATGAAACAAAAAGATGAAATAGGTTCTATGGCAAGAGCAGCTAGCCAGATGAAATCAAATATTAGTGGTGTGATTGACAACCTACAAGTAGGTACTTCGGCACTTCAAGAAAGTTCGCAACAAACCTTAGAAAATGTATCTTCGATTAATGGTGAAATTGATGAAATCTCATCTGTCACAGAACAATTATCTTCTGTAATGGAAGAAACTACTGCAGCAGCAGAAGAGATGAATGCGGCAACAGCGGAAGTAGAAGATGAAATCAAAGAGATGAAAGATTTAACAGATTACATGAATAAGCTTACTGTAGAGATTAAGAGCAGAGCAGAGAATCTTCGTGAAAAATCAAATACTTCCTATAATACAGCGGATGCTATTTATAATGAGACTAATGTAAAACTAAGAGAATCTATTGAACGAGCGAAAACCATTGATGAGATTAAAGAATTGACAGAAACAATCCTTAAGATTACAGCGAAGACAAACTTATTAGCAATTAATGCATCAATTGAAGCAACGAGAGCAGGAGAGGCAGGAAAAGGATTTGCTGTGGTAGCAGAACAAATCAGAGTATTAGCAGAAAATTCTAAGAATGCAGTATCAAGTATTTCGCAGATTACAGAAAATGTATCAAGTGCCGTACTAAGTGTAGTAGAAGATTCACAAAGCTTACTAGAATTTGTAGATAATCAAGTGATTCCAGATTATGAAATGCTTGTAGAAACAGCAGAACAATATAACAATGACTCGGATGCTGTAAAAGGAGCCGTGGGTGAGATTAGTTCAAGTTCGGAAAAATTATATAATTCTATCCAAAATATTGCTACAGGTATTAGTGAAGTAAGCCAAGCATCTATGCAAGGTGCAGAGCAAAGTGTTGAAATTGCTGATAAATCAGTTTCTATTTACAAAAAATCAGGTTCTGTACTTGAACAAAACATGAAGAACCAAGAAAGTATTGATGAATTAAATGAATCAATTAAATTCTTCAAAATCTAATAAAAGGCTTGTAAAAGCATTGTAGATATGTTATTATTATATTTCGTCATGAATAAATATGGCGAAATATAGAATTAATTCCTTGCTCCTGTTATAAAAAGGGGCCAGAGACCAAAAGGAGGTAACAAGCATGAACAAATATGAATTATGTGTTGTTA
>JAWXVF010000116.1:0-8486 GCA_044425555.1 Eubacteriales bacterium | reverse complement strand
CAATGACATACGCCTGCACTAGTGGTTTCTGTGCGATTAAAGCATCTCTAGCAACTTCTAATTCCAAGGTGTTCATAGTATTCATAGAATAGCCATTGTATTTTAGTGCCACCATAAAAGCATCCCGAACGCTATCTTGCATTAAAATATCGTCAGCATATGCTTCGTCCCACAAGACGCCCCAACTAGTAATTGGTTCGGTTACCATAGTGGTGTTATATAAAATCCCTACAGTTCCCCAGCAATAAGGAAGAGAATATTGATTACCAGGGTCGAATTCTTTAGACTGGTTAAAATATTCTTCTCCAATGTGTTCCTTAGCGTTTGGAATATTGCTCCAGTTGATAGGTTGTAATAAGTCATTTTTAATCATCTTTTGAATCATATAATCGGAGGGACAGATGAGATCATATACCGATGCTCCTGTTTCTACCTTTGGGTACATGATTTCATTTGTTTCATACTCTTCGTAGACGACTTTGATTCCAGTTTCTTCTTCGAACAAGTCGATTACATCTGGATCCATATACTCTCCCCAGTTATAGACTACTAGTTCTCCATTTTCACCTGTACTATTACTAGCACACCCTACTAATGTTGCGACGCTACAAATTGCTGTTAGCATCAGTGTTACTACTTTTTTCAATAACATTTCCTCCTACATCTTGTTGTTACAATTAGTTACGTTTATTCTTAGGTGTTTTATTCACCAGGAATAACAAAAATAATACGGTGATAAAAATTAAGGTGGAAAGGGCATACATTTCTGGGTTGATTCCCTTTCGCACTTCTGTGTAAATTTTGGTGGATAAGGTATCCACCCCTGGTCCTTTGGTAAAATGGGTAATAATAAAGTCGTCTAATGACATGGTAAATGCCATCACAAAACCAGAAATAATACCAGGTAGAATATCCGGAAACACTACCTTGAAAAATGCGTGAATCTGAGAAGCTCCCAAATCTAGTGCGGCTTCGTATGTGCTAGGATTTAATTGTTTTAAACGTGGTAATACACATAAAATAACATACGGTATGTTAAAGGTGATATGTGCTAATAATACGGTGGTAAATCCTAATTTTACAGAAAAGCTTACGAATAATAACATGAGAGAGATACCTGTTACAATTTCCGCATTTAACATAGGGATATTGGTAACACTCATAAAAAAAGCTTTTGTTGATTTCTTCATAGTAAGGATTGCTATAGAAGCAATGGTTCCAATAATAGTAGCAATGAGAGCAGAAGAAAAAGCGATTAATAACGTATTAGAAAGTGCTTGCATAATGACACGATCTTGTACGAGATTAGCATACCACTGCAATGTAAATCCTCCCCATTTAGCACGACTCTTACTGGCATTAAAGGATAATACTAATAAGGTAGCAATAGGTGCATAGAGAAAAATGACTATGAGAGTAATATAAAATTTACGCATAAGAGTAGTAAGTTTTATCATAATGCATTGCCCTCCCCATCTTTATCAAAAATAGTAGAGATAATAATGCTTATAATAATAAATACCATTAAGACAATGGAAAGGCCACTTCCTAAATGCCAATTACTTGCTTGGGTAAATTCTTGTTCAATGACATTCCCAATGAGTAAAATCTTGCTACCACCTAATAGATTGCTAATGACAAATGTAGTCAGTGCAGGTACGAACACCATAGTAATGCCACTAATGATTCCTGGAAGACTAAGGGGCAAAATAATCTTTAAAAACGTTTGCACAGAATTGGCACCTAAATCTTTGGCAGCATGAATGACATGCTGATCAATTTTACAAAGGCTATTGTAAATAGGAAGAATCATAAAGGGTAAAAAGTTATAGACCATTCCTAAAATAATAGCGTAAGGCGTATTAATAATGGAAAGATTTGGGAGATGAAAAAAGGTGAGTATTTGGTTGATTACACCCGTTTTCTCCAACAATGTCTGCCAAGCTAACGTTCGTAGTAAAAAGTTCATCCACATAGGTAGAATGAAGATCAATGCCAAAAAGCTTCCTTGCTTCATTTTAGAAAAACTCAAAATCATAGCAAGTGGGTATGCTAATACAATACAAATGATGGTACTAGCAAAAGAAAGTAACATAGCGAGTATAAGTGCTTTAGAATGTTCTGGACTAGAAATAGCTAGTACATTTTCTAGAGTAAAATTTCCTGATTTATCTGTAAACCCATAGTAAAATACCATACAAAGTGGTATGAGTACAAATAATAAGGACCATATAAAATAAGGGCTAACCAACCACTTTTTATTCATCAACGCCAACTGCCTCCTCGTCTTCTGATGCAGGTTTATTCATAATCTGAATATTAAAAGGATCTACTATAATCCCAACATGAGTACCTACTTGAACCATTTTCGTAGAATGAACAAGCCATTCAAAACCATGTGCGGTAACTTCCATTTCGTAGTGAACTCCCTTGAAAATGATATGTGAAACGTATCCTTGCATAGTTCCTTGTTCAGGAGTGACTAATTCGATGTCTTCCGGTCGAATGACGACATCAACAGGCTTGTTAGAGCCAAATCCTGTATCTACACAATCAAAACGAACGCCTAATATTTCTACTAATTTATCTTGAACCATAGTAGAAGCAATAATGTTACTATCTCCAATAAAATCAGCTACAAAAGCATTTTCTGGTTCGTTGTAAATCCTCTCAGGAGAACCGATTTGTTGAATATATCCTTGATTCATAACCACAATAGAATCAGACATAGTAAGGGCTTCTTCTTGGTCGTGTGTTACATAGATAAAGGTAATTCCTAGTTCATTTTTTAAGCGGATTAATTCGTATTGCATATCTTGACGAAGTTTTAGATCTAATGCTCCAAGTGGTTCGTCTAAGAGAAGCACTTTTGGTTCATTTACAATGGCTCTTGCAATGGCAATGCGCTGTTGTTGCCCACCACTTAGGGAATCTGGCATACGTTTTTCGTAACCGTCTAAATTCACAAGTTTTAGAGCGTAGGCAATTTTATCTTGTATATAAGATCTGCTTTTATGCTTAATCTTAAGTCCAAATGCAATATTGTCTGCAATATTCATATGAGTAAAAAGGGCATACTTTTGAAACACAGTATTTACTGGTCTCTTATTAGGGGGGATATTCGTAATATCCGATCCATTAAATATAACTTGCCCAATGTCAGGTTGTTCAAATCCTCCAATAATACGAAGAGTGGTGGTTTTTCCACAGCCACTAGGGCCTAATAAGGTGAGAAATTCATTTTCTCTTACATATAAATTCATTTCATCAAGAATGACGCTTGCGTCATAAGATTTTGAAATATTTACTAAATCAATTAGTTTATTGCTCAATAGAATACTCCTTATATTACATATTTATAATTGCTATCAAAAAAGTCTGATTTCATTATACAGTTAACTATAAAATAGTCAATGGGAAAGATGAAAAAATAGTTAACAAAATTGTAAAAATATGATATAATTACAAAAATAGTATGATAAATAGTATGACAAATAGTATGACTAAGGAATAGAAGGGATGGAATCATGGATAAATATGTAGCGTATGTATCAACTTATACATTTGGAGACAGACATGGAATTAAGATTTATGATGTAGACATGGAGAATGGACAACTTTCAGAGAGTGGACAAGTAGAAATTTCCAATTCTTCTTATATTACCATTGCGCACAACACAGGAATTTTATATTCCATTACAGATTCAGGTGTGGAAGGGTATCGTATTTTGCAAGACGGAAAGCTAGCATTGATTAATTCAGCACCAATTAATGGAATGAGAGGGTGTTATCTATCAACAGATTACGAAGATAAGTATTTATTCGTAGCAGGATATCACGATGGTAAAATAACGGTCCTAAAATTAGAGGAAGATGGAGCTATTGGAGAGATTACAGAAGAGATTTTTCAAAAAGGATTTGGAAATGTATCAGATCGTAATTACAGACCACACATTAATTGTGTGAAGATGACTAGAGATAATCGTTACTTATGTGCCGCTAATTTAGGAATGGATCATGTTAATATTTATAAATTAAATCATGGGGCTGGAAAGTTAAAGTTAGTAGATGTCCTTCGAAGTGAACAACAATCGGCTCCTCGTCACTTGAAATTTTCAAAAGATGGAAAGTATTTGTATGTAGTTCATGAGATTAAAAATTATGTGGATGTATATGAATATGAACATCAAAATGGCAATCCATTTTTCACAAAGATACAGCAGATAAGTACCATTAATAAGTACCATTCTTCTAACGCAGCAGCTTCTACTATTAACTTATCATACGATAATAATTATATGATTAGTTCTAATGCGGGTGATAATAGTGTAATGGTCTATAAAGTGGATCACAAAACAGGACAATTAGAAAAGGTATTCTGCTTGCCAGTAAGTGGGGACTATCCAAAAGATGTAGCCCTATTCCCTGACAATCGTCACTTAGTATCTTTGAATCATGAGTCAGATAGTATGACCTTCTTTACAGTAGATATGGAGAAGAAAACCTTGGTATTAAATGGCAAGGGAATAAAGGTGGAAAAACCGAATTGCATTATTATCTATAAGGTGAGTAATTAGGACGAAGTAATAAGTTAGAATAGAAGATAGTGATATAATTAGGACGAAGGATAACTTGTATGAAGGAAAGAAGTGAAGAAACAATTCAACAATCAAATATGGTATGTAGAAAGTTTAGTTTAGGGAGAGTCTGTAAAAAGGCAATAGGATTTTTAAGATATATTACGAATGTTATGAAAGCATATGTGATAGATAATTTTAAACGATATTCAGCAGTCTGTGCCACCATTGTTTTGTTTATGTTAACTTGTAGCTTTGCACTTCCTAGTAGTATGGGGGTAGTGAATAATGCTACTTTTTCCTTATCAGGATCAGGCGAAGTTGTTTTAGAAGAAGATCAAGAATTAATGCAACAAATTACAAGGGTTAATGAATCTTTAGTAGACATTGATATAGAATTTAATGAGGTAAATCAATCAACGGAAATTGCTAAAAATGCGGAAGTATATTCATTAGATGACATTATGGAAAGCGCTAATCGAGGTGAGGAACAAGTTAGCACAGAAGAAGATGATTCCTTAGACCCTAATAGTTGGAACTTAATTCTAATTAATAAGCAACATCCCGTACCAGTAGGTTATGAAGTGAAACTTGCAACCATTAAAGATAGCATGAAGTGTGATGTTAGAATTCTACCTCACTTATTAGATATGTTACAGGCAGCGAAAGAGGAATCTAACATTAATCTGATTGTTTGTTCTCCTTATAGAGACTATGAACGACAAGCGTATTTGTTTGAGCAGAAGATGTTATCCTTTATCAAAGAAGACTTTTCCTATTTCGAGGCGTATCAATTATCTTCGCAGACAGTTACGGTTCCAGGCGCTAGTGAACATCAGATAGGAATTGCTGTAGATTTTATTACTTCCGATTATATGAGTTTGGATACAGGATTTGCAGATACAGTAGGAGGAGAGTGGCTTGCTAAAAATGCTCATCGTTTTGGCTTTATCTTACGCTATCCATTAGGAAAAGAATATATTACAGGAATACAATTTGAACCATGGCATTATCGTTATGTAGGGAAAACAGCAGCAACTATGATGTATGAACAAGATATAACATTAGAAGAATTTATAGAAGGATTATAGAATGTATCAAATAATAGCAAGAGATGGTTCGGCTAAACGAGGAACATTGCATACCGTCCATGGAGAGATTCAAACTCCGGTATTTATGAATGTGGGAACGGTTGCAGCTATTAAGGGAGCAGTTTCTACGATTGACTTAGAAGAAATTGGAACATTAGTAGAATTATCTAATACGTATCACTTACATGTAAGAACAGGAGATGCAGTAATCAAGCAGCTTGGAGGCTTACATCGCTTTATGAATTGGAAGAAACCGATTCTAACGGACTCGGGAGGATTCCAAGTCTTTTCTTTGGCAGGACTTCGAAAGATTAAAGAGGAAGGTGTATATTTTAATTCTCATATTGATGGACATAAGATTTTTATGGGACCTGAAGAAAGTATGCAGATTCAATCGAATCTTGCTTCCACAATTGCCATGGCATTTGATGAATGTCCTTCTAGTAAAGCGGATTATGAATATGTGAAACAGTCAGTAGAACGTACTACTAGATGGTTGGAGCGTTGCAAGGTGAAGATGAGTGAATTGAATGGAAGAGAAGATACTCTTAATAAAGAACAGATGTTATTCGGTATTAATCAAGGAGCTATTTATCCAGAACTTAGAAGAGAACACGCCAAGATAATTGCTCAGATGGAATTAGACGGATATGCTATTGGTGGGCTTGCAGTAGGAGAATCTCATGAAGAGATGTATGATATGATCGAGGCTACAATACCATATTTGCCATTAGAGAAGCCAACCTATTTGATGGGAGTTGGAACACCTGCTAATATTTTAGAAGCAGTAGAGCGAGGGGTAGACTTTTTTGATTGTGTATATCCAACAAGAAACGGTAGACATGGTCATCTTTATACGAACCAAGGGAAGATTAATTTATTCAATAAAAAGTTTGAGTTAGATGAGGATCCCATTGAAGTTGGGTGTCAGTGTCCAGCGTGCAAACATCATTCGAGAGCTTATATTCGTCACTTGTTAAAGGCGAAGGAGATGCTTGGTATGAGATTATGCGTATTACACAATCTCTATTTTTATAATAAGATGATGGAAGAAATTCGAGATGCTATTGAACAAGGAAGATTCCAAGCTTATAAAAAGTCCAAATTGGAAGGGATGCATAGTGGAAAATAGGGGTGATGATATTCATGCTGAATCAGCTAAATGAGAGTCAGATACAGGCAGTTACTACCACAGAAGGTTACATTCGTGTAGTAGCAGGTGCAGGATCTGGGAAAACAAAAGCATTAACCCATAGATATGTTTATCTAGTAGAAGACTTAGGAGTGATGCCTGCCAATATTTTGTGTGTAACTTTCACCAATAAAGCTGCCAATGAAATGAAGCAAAGAATACGTCGCATGATTGGAGATGGAGATGGAGATTTAGGAAAAATTGCTACATTTCACGGGTTCTGTGTCCAGATTCTGAGGGAAGATTGCAACATAGTATCTTACCCTGCTAGATTTCCTTCTCTGATATGGCAATCTTATATCGATCACATTATGTGTCAAGAACCATCGAAGAGGAGTTGATAAAACAGAAAGTTCCTTATATTCTATATAGTGGAACAGCCTTCTATCGAAGGAAAGAGATTAAGGATATTCTTTGCTATTTTCGTATGATTACTAGTGGAGATGATCTCGCTTTTCTACGCGTGATTAATGAACCGAAAAGAGGAATAGGGAAAAAACGTATGGAATTCCTAAAAGATTACGCAGAAACTTATCAATGTACTCTATACGATGCTTTAAAAGAAAATCTAGACCATTCCCTTTTTACACAACAAGCGGTTGGGGAATTTGTAGATATGATAGATCGCTTTCAACAAATATTTCATACGATGACTATAACAGATTTATTAATGGAAGTATTGAGAAAAACAGGGTATGAAGAGCGACTTCGCACATCAGGGGAAGAGGAACGATTCAATAATCTGGCGGAATTAAAACAAGCAATTTACGATTATGAAACCACATCAGGGGAAGAAACTACTTTAGTAGATTACTTAGATCATATTGCCTTATTTACGAACATAGACAAAGACGAAAAAAAGCAATCAGTAAAGTTGATGACTATTCATACAGCTAAGGGATTAGAGTTTCCAATTGTATTTGTGGTGGCATTAAACGAAGGAATATTTCCTTCTGTGAAAACAGATACGAAAGAGAAAATGGAAGAGGAGCGTCGTCTAGCGTACGTTGCCATTACTCGTGCGAAAGAACGATTATTCTTATCGGATGCAGAGGGGATTCATTACGATGGTTCCTTTCGATATCCTTCACGTTTTATCTTTAATTGTGAAAAGGTGAACCTAGATTATGTGGTAGAATTACCAGAGCGATTTGTTACTATTGCCAAGCGAATGATAGAAGAAAGTGAACAGAAGTTAGATGGTGTGGAACGGTTGCAAGTAGGGGGAGAAGTAGTACATCGGGTCTTTGGTACTGGAGAAATTATAGAGGTACTAGAAGAAGAAAGTTGCTATGTAGTGAAGTTTGAAGGAATTAAAACGACGAGAAATATTAGTTTTACAGTGGGAAACGAAATATGATAATACGACAAGAAATTAAGAGGTGATGTGTATGGAAAAACATATTTACTGGATATTTGATAAAAATTATTGGTCAAAATCAAGATATTCAGAAGAAGAAGCTAGAGAATTATCAGAAACTATGATTAACTCTGAACACTGTGTGAATTCTTCATATTGTGTGAATTGTACAGCTTGCTTTGAATGTCACAATTGTAATACATGCGATAATTGTAAATATTGTAACAACTGTAATGTATGCGAACATGCAAAAGAGTTAACGGATT
>JAWXVF010000115.1:2422-8587 GCA_044425555.1 Eubacteriales bacterium | reverse complement strand
ATAATGGTATTAGAACCAATGGTAACCATTCCTTCTGTATGAATATGAAGCCCACTAATATTACCATTTTCATAATGGAAATCTGTTCTACTTACAAAAGCTCCGTTTTCCTTCTTAGAATCTACATAATATACCTCTTGATAAGATTGAATCTGATCATAATAATTAGAATCACTTGCCATATTCGCAATATAAATGGGAATACTTGCAATAAACGGTACTCCTACACTTTGATTATGCATTCTCTTACCAGAATATAATCCAAAGCCATAATCAGAATAGAATACATTAGCATTTCCTGCCACTACTTCTGGATCAGTAGAAGGTTCTACAGTAGTAGAACCTGTAGTGTTGTACTCCGTAGCATTTAAGATAACATGAACCGTTTCTGTATTCCCTTCTAATGTAGCTGTCGTGGTGATTACATACTCTGTTGAGGCAGTACGTGTAATCTTAGATTCCAAACTCCCTGCATCAAAATCTAGGGGGAGCAAATCAAATGTAATACCATCTAGCGATAACACATCTCCCACACTCATATCAACCATACACTCAATAAAAGCTACTTGATTAGTGGTAAGTGTCATTGTCGGTATTCCACCAGTCAACTCAGGCGGTAGCGTAGGAAAATGTGCCAATACCTCATCTGTTTGAGCCATAATATGATTGTTGGTATGATCTTGTATCATCTCTGCAATAGCAATAGAAACACTTCTTGCCGATAGATAAGTCTGCAATTCATAATGTCTCACTGCGGTTCTTGTAGCAAAAGACATAATAGACGTCTGAAACATTGCCAAACCAATGGTTAATAACATCATAATAAGGATTGCCAATGGTAATGAAAATCCTCTGTTATTCATAATCTTGTTCCTTAATATGTTCTTATTCTCCATATCATCACCTATTCCTCAACTGCCATACATACTACAATGTTTATCTTACATTATAGATCTACTTCCACTCCTAAGTCTGCTATTTCACCATCTGATAAACCATGATCTCTTTCAATATCTATTCCAATAATCGCTAGATCCGTCTCTTTGTATAAAGCATTCATATACCCAAAGAGATTATCAGCCGTTGCGTAGGCTTCAATTCCATAACCCTTATACGTAATTCCATCAATCTCCGAAGCAATAGATCTTCCTGCATCATTGGCAATAAGTACGCTTGGAGAAGCAATTCCATTGGCTTCCATAATGGTTACCATACGATTGTCTAAATCTTCATCTTGCATATAAGGACGAATTCGTTTCTGAATCTCCGCAAAATCTGCTTGTGTTTCTTGTAACGTTATCTCTAAGTCTGCTTTTGATGCTATCTTATTCTGTACAGTAGCTAACTCTGATTCCTTATTACGTACAGCCGTTTCTGCTATTTCATATTCATCATCTAAAGGAATCTTCACTAAGTAAAATCCTCCATAGACTAGAATTCCTAGTAACATAAATACTAGTAACATCTTCTCTCTCTTTGTTATCTTAGTCATTACTTACTCCCCCTCTAATTACTGTCGGTTTCTGTGGTACCACTTGCTGCTTCTGCTTCTAAGATTGCAAGCATCTCTTCATGGGAGATCATTAAGTCCCACGTCGCCTCATAGCTCCATTCAATTGGTAGATCATCTAAGTCATCAGATGTAGTTCCTAATTGTTCATACTCCGTATCATACCCTGAATATACAAGGTAATCTACACTAGTATTATTACGAATATGACTTAAGTATTCATTTAATGATAATCGCTCTAATGCAACCCCATTTACAGAAATGGTTGCTGTAGAAGTAACGTAACTAATCTTCTCTGAAAATATTCCCTCTTCTTCATAGATATCCTTTAGAGTCTGCACATCTAGATAAGCATGAGAACTTAACACGTATTCTGCCTTCTCATATCTTCCAGCTGTATTCTTAATATTACGAATCTCTAATTCAACTGCTTCTACTTCTGCTAGACTTGCCTGTGTACTAGCATCTAACAAGTAATCATCGTATACTGCTGCTTGCTTCTCTAGCATAGTTATTTGGTCTTTCTTATTCCCATACCACAACATGAGAGGAGTAGCACATACTAAGATTCCCGCTACCATTGCAATCGGCTTAGCAGTCGCTGCCATCTTCTGTGCTTGGGACTTGCGAATTCTCTTTAAGTTAATATCGCTCTTCTTATTCAGTACAGGAATCGCTGCATAGAAGTAGCCTTCTGGAATCTTCGAATCTTCTAATTCCACAATTCCAAGAAGTGGTTGTACGGCTTCTACATAACGCTTAAAACGGTCCATTGTAATAGAATCCAATCCCACATATACGCTCTTCTGAATTAAGAAATCTGTCTGTTGAGACTTGCTAAATTGAATCATAGCAGATAACTTCTCATACAATTCCCCAATATACTCTTCACTACCTTCCTTACTAATAATACGATTACGATTAGAGAATACATAAGAACCTTCTCGAAAGAGAACCGTCAATAAAGTATGACCATGAAGAATATTAATGAGAAGATTTCTACCTTCTGATTCTGGTAATCCTGATACATAATTAATTACAGCATCAATAATCACATCCACATCTGCTACTGTGATCTTAGCATCATCAAAACATTTTAGATATTTCTCTATTAATTCAATAGGAGCTCCACAACCTAATACAGCATTGTCATGCTTCCCTTTCTCAATAATATTATAATCAAAGAAGTAATCATCTTTCCCTTCAAAATCAAATTCACTACGTACAATTGGCAATAACTTTTGCTTCGGTAGATTAGGAAGAATCATCTTCTTCACATGAATGTTACTACTATCTAATACTAAGGAAACATCTGATAACTTTAACTCACGTCTCCATGCAACTAATTGTTCTACTACGTGATCAGGTTTGATAATTACACCATTTAGAACAGTTCCTTCTGGTAATTCTGCTGTTTTCGACTTAGTGATCTTATTCCCTTTATTACATACGACTTGCATAATGTCGCTATTCATATATATACTTGCTGGCATTCTCTCTCTCCTTACACTACATAATTGCCGATGACATATTAAACATCGGTAACATAACGGCAACCATAACTCCACCAATCACTACTGCCATTACTAAGATTAATACTGGCTCTATAAAGGTTAATAGACGACTAATAGCTGCATCGGCCTCAAATTCATACTCATCTGCTAGGGATTCTAGCATATGATCTAATCGACCTGATTCTTCTCCAATATAGACTGATGATGTTAACTTCGACTCAAACCCTGGTACATCCTTTAATGCTACTGAAAGCGGATTTCCCGTTTCAATTCGCCGTATTACAGTGGGAAATTGTGACTCAATATAACGATTTCCCACTGTCTTAGCAGCAATCTCCACCGCTTGAATCATTGGAAGTCCACTACTATATACAGAACTCATGGTACGAGCAAATCGTGCTGTGTAAATAACCGATAATAAGGGACCTATCTTAGGCGCGTTCAACTTCAAGTAATCAATTGCCGTTGCTACTGCTGGAATCTTACAGAACATCCGTATACTAAATATAGAGATACTTCCTACAATTAGAATGATATACCAATTCTCCTGTGCATAAATAGAGATATTCTGAACAATCTTCGTAGGCCCTGGTAAATCTGCCCCACTATCTTCATACATGCCAAAGAATACAGGTAAGACAAAGGTAAATAGAATAGCCACTACAATAGTCATAACCACCATTAAGATTGCTGGGTAAGCCATTGCCCCCTTAATCTTGCTTGCGATCTTACTATCACTTTCGTAATGTTTCGCTAATTTCGCAGCCATATCATCCATACGACCACTCATCTCTCCCGCTTGGAACATACTAATCATAAGAGTTGGAAAGGCTCCTGTACAACTTTGCATCCCTTCCGTTAAGGAATTCCCTTGATTCACCACTTGGTAGATGGTATCGTATACATTCTTCACCTTAGGCTTCACATCACGTTCTCTCATAATATCAATAGCCTTAATGACGGAAATCCCTGACGATTGCATAGTACCTATCTGCCTTGCAAAGTCACTTAACTCGTTGGCATTTAACTTAGCATAAGTCTTCACCTGCTTCTCACTCTCTGTAATCTCATAGGCATAGATTCCTGTCTCTTTTAACTTCTTATAGAGCATATCTTCTGTTGTAGCAAAGGAACTTCCTGTTACTCGCTTCTTATTCTCATCAATCCCTTTATATTGATACTTTGGCATACTGCCTCCTTAATTCTTTCATCTCATTCTATCTTCTTCTAACTCTTAAAATCATTCTTAACACTTAATACTACTCATATTATAAAAACTGAACATACCACCTAATCAATTCTTCTCCCCACAAGGCTGCCACATAGCAACCCACACAGAGAAATGGACCAAAAGGCATATGTTGCTTCTTCCCCACTCTTCTAATAAAGAGTAAATACATAGCATACCCACCACCTGTTAATATAGCGATTAGAAAAGCCACTATACTATTCTGAATTCCTAGAATCAGTCCACTTACTGCCATTAACTTAATGTCTCCTCCACCAAATGCCCCATTGATACACAAGGTACATAGAAGTAGTGGAACACTAATTACGAAGAATCCTATGATTCGCTCCCACCATTGTATGGAACTAGGAATCATAAAGAAGGGAATACTCATTACTAACACACAGATGACTAACTTATCTAAGATTAACATCGTATCCCAATCAATTAATCCAATCACTACTAATAAAGCTGCGTATATGCACAAACAGAGGGATAACATAGCAAACCCCTTTATCCAAACTGTTCCTACACATAGAATACCCATAAAAAGTTCTACTAATGGATAGCGTAGTGCAACCGATTTCTTACAATGACGGCACTTTCCTCCTAAGATGATATAACTTAGCACAGGAATCAAGTCATACGCCTTAATCTGCGTTCCACACTGAGGACAAGCAGAGCGAGTCTTTACGAATTCTCTTCCTATGGGTAAGCGATAGACTATTACATTGAGAAAACTACCAATTAAACAACCTATAACAAAAATATATAAATATATAATAGTGAGTACCATTCTTTCTAATTCCATATCACTCCTAAATCTTTTTTAAAAGACGAGATGCAGGGTCATTTCGTCTTTTCAATCATAATTTCTTCAGCTTCTATTACAAATTCTTAGAGATTATGGAGTTTATGGTTCTGGAACTGTAACAGTTGTATTCCCATTATCATAAGTTATGCTAACAGTAAGAGTACTACCGATTTGTGCAAATGAAAAGTAACTAATTTCAGTTGCATCTGTAATACCAGCCGCTTCTACTACTTCTGAAAATGTCATCGTCCAATTACTTGGATCAATTGATTCTGCTTTATTTACTTCTAGTTGAGTCAACGAAAGTACTGTTCTTGCATTAGCTGTTGCAGCAGAATCTCTCGAATCTTGGATTACTCCCATGAATGCAGGAATCGCAATTGCTGCTAAGATTAACATAATAACGATAACTACCATCAACTCGATTAACGAGAAACCTTTTTGGTTTAACTTGCTTTTAATTTTCTTCATCATTGTTCTAATTCTCCCTTATGATTGCTTGTTGTTAAGTATTCTCTTATTCTCTTCCCCACGACCCTGACATGAGATTGAATAACATATCTATATTATACCTCTTAACCATGTAATGTAGATGGAATCAGACCATCACTTCATCATAATTGTTAAGGGATAGAATATCATTAATAGATTATAATTGGCTAGATTCTCATTACGATAATCCACCTACAAAGCGCATGAATTCACCTTGATTATTAGCCCTCTTCGTAGCTTCTTCCAAGGCAATCTTGCCCTCTCGAACCAACCTTGCAAGATCATTGTCCATAGAACGCATCCCATCTTGCATGTTCGTCTGTAATACTGAATTAATCTGATAACACTTACTCTCGCGAATAAGACTTCCTACTGCTTCTGTTACCAATAGAATCTCATAAGCACCACAACGTCCACTTCCATCTGCTAGTGGTACTAATTGTTGGGTGACTACTCCTCTTAATACCGATGCTAATTGTATACGAATCTGTTCCTTCCCACCTTCTGGAAATGCATCAATAATACGATCAATGGTACTAGCTGCTCCTGTAGTATGAAGAGTTGATAATACAAGATGTCCCGTTTCTGCTGCTGTTACCGCTGCTGC
>JAWXVF010000115.1:0-2412 GCA_044425555.1 Eubacteriales bacterium | reverse complement strand
CCTACTAGGATTACGTCTGGATCTTCACGTAAGGCACTCTTTAAGGCTCCTTCGAAGGAATCCACATCCACTCCAATCTCCCTCTGATGAACAATACACTTATTATGCTTATGTACATATTCAATAGGATCTTCGAACGTTAAGATATGACCCTTTCTCGTTGCATTAATATGTTGTAACATAGCCGCTAAGGTCGTAGACTTCCCACTTCCTGTAGGTCCTGTTATAAGGATTAGTCCATTAGGCTTACGCGCCAACGTATGTAGTGCAGCTGGGGAATTCAAATCCTCAAAAGTTGGAATCTCGTCATTTAACACACGCAGTGCCGTTGCTAGATGTCCTTGTTGATGGTATACATTCACCCTCTGGCGCTTACCATCTGCTGTTACGTAGCAGAAATCCACATCTCCACCACCTTGTACGTGAGCCAACTGTTCCGCATTCAACATTCCAAGAATAGCTTGCTCAATCTCTTGGGGTGTGCGAGACATACTATGTTCAAACACATCTCCATTCTTACGTAATATGGGTTGTAACTCGTGAGTTAAGTGAATATCAGAACACTTACTCTCCCTTGCAAACTGAATAATCTCATCAATTAATGTCATCTTCTTCTCCTTATTGGTAGGGGTTACACATCAAATGCTGCGTGTTTATTATATTCATCAATGGTAGTTACACCATCTAATACTAATTGATATACATTATCTTTAATAAATATCATCCTACCAAGCTCTCTTACTTTCTTATACAGCTCTTCTGAGGGCAGATCCTTCGCAATCATATTACGAACATCTTTATCTAGTTCTAGAATCTCATGAACTCCAATTCTTCCTTTAAATCCCGTGTTAGCACAAGAACTACAACCTTCCCCTCGATATAACAATGGTACATCACCCATAATCTCTCGTTCTTCCTCACTTGGTATATAACTTTTCTTACATAGAGGACAGATCTTCTTAATTAATCTCTGTGCTACAATTCCTACTACCGAGTTAGCAATCAAATAAGGTTTAATCCCCATATCAGCCAAACGCACTACAGAACTAACTGCATCATTGGTATGAAGAGTAGAAAATACTAAATGCCCTGTAATAGCCGCACTAACAGCAATTTCTGCCGTCTCCGTATCACGAGTTTCCCCTACTAGAATAATATCTGGATCCTGACGAAGCATCGAACGAAGTCCTGCACTAAAGGTCATTCCTGCTTTTGTATTTACTTGTACTTGGGTAATCCCTGCTAGATTACGCTCCACCGGATCTTCTATTGTACTAATATTAACAGGTCCTTCTGCTAACATCTGTAACATCATATATAAGGTAGTCGTCTTACCACTACCTGTTGGTCCTGTAATATAGATAATCCCATGAGGATTTCGTAAGATACGTGCCATCATATCAAAGTTACGTTCATTCATTCCATAATGTTCTGCATTATCTAGCTTAGCTGTTTGTGCTAAGAAACGAAGTACTAACTTCTCACCAAATACAGTAGGAAGAACAGATACACGAATACCAATCTCTTTATCATCAATTGAAACGTTAAAGTTCCCATCTTGAGGAACCCTCTTCTCTGCAATATCTAATTCTGATAGAATCTTAATACGCGTCGAAATCTGTCCAGCTAATTCTGCATCTAACTTACGATAAGAATTCAGCATTCCATCAATACGGAATCGGATATGTAAGAATTCTTCAAACGGTTCAATATGAATATCAGAAGTACCTTCAATATACGCTTTTAATATAATAGAGTTAATCAAGGTAATAATTGGTGAATCGTCATCTTCTGATTGTTGATCTAATTGAACAGCTGTACTCTTCTTAGTAAGCGTTGAAACACTTGTTTCATCTGCACGAACTGCAATCTTTCTAGCATCAATCTCTGCATACGCTTTTGCAATGATTCGCCTTAATTCATCTCTTCTACATAATACTACTTCGATCTGATCTTGTAAAAAAGATTTCATATCTTCAATAGCGTAGAAATCCAATGGATCATTGACCGCCATCAAGATTCTACTGCCTTCTTTACCATAAGCAACCATACAATGCTTCGCACTTACCATGCGCGGTATCTTCTCCACAATTGAATAGTCAATCTTCACAGACTTCATATCAATTACTCGTAATCGTAATCTCTTTGCCAACGCTACTAACAATTGATCTTCTTGAATAACACCTGAATCTAGCAAAGTTTCCCCAAGTCGCTTCTTCGTTTCTTTCTGGGAATCAATAGCTTCATTCAACTGTTTGTCTGTAATATATCCATAATCTACTAATACTTGCCCGAGTCTAATGGTGTTTGGCTGCATAAGGTATCCTCACTTTACTTCTTTTATAACATATTGTCTAACATTTATCGCTAAATAGTTCAATTTTTTTAAGCATTTCCTTCTATTAAGTTGCA
>JAWXVF010000004.1:0-49487 GCA_044425555.1 Eubacteriales bacterium | reverse complement strand
GTGATAGAAGTAAATAATGGATATGCTAATAACTTTATACTTCCTAAAAATTTAGGAATAGAAGCAACCAATAAGAATATGAATGATTTAAAGTTACAAAATGCTAATAAAGATAAAGTTGCACAAGAACAACTTGAGGTTGCAAAAGAGTTGGGGGCGTTATTGGAAACGAAAGAAGTAATTGTAAAGATGAAAACGGGAGAAGGTGGTAGAAGTTTTGGGACGATTTCATCAAAAGAGATTGCTACTGCATCAAAAGAACAATTACAAATTGAATTAGACAAGAAGAAGATTCAGATTCAAGAACCTATCAAAAGCCTAGGAGTTCATATTGTAGCAATTAAATTACATCCTAAAGTAACAGCTAAATTAACTGTAAAAGTCCAAGAAGAGAAGTAGGGTGAGAAATATAATCAAGGAGAAGAACTGTGGAAGAAATATCTTTCAAAAATATATTGCCCCATAGTATTGATGCGGAGAAATCAGTAATCGGTTCTATGATTATGGAACGATCAGTGATTGAAAATGCAATGGAGATTTTAGTAGAAGAAGATTTTTATGGTAAACAATATGGGACTTTATTTCAGTGTATTGTTGAGTTATTTCAAAGAGGGACACCAGTTGATTTAATAACTTTACAGGAAATTTTACGGGAGAAGAATATTCCAGAAGAAGTAGGCGGCATAGAAGTGGTGAAAGAGATTATGGCTACATTACCAACGTCTGCTAATAGTAAATATTACATAACGATAGTTCTTGAAAAATCTACTCTACGTAAATTAATACGAGCAAATAATGAGATTGCAACAAAATGTTATCAAAGTAATGAAATGTTAGAAGATATTTTAGAAGAAGCTGAGAAAAAAATATTTCATATTACACAAAAACGAAGTGCAGGAGACTTTGTTCCAATTAGTAGGATTGTATTAAATGTAATGGAACGAATTGAGGAAGTTTCTAAGAATAAAGGTTCTATTACAGGTATTCCGACAGGTTTTATTGATTTAGACCATAAAACTTCTGGTTTACAGCCATCTGATTTAGTATTAATAGCGGCAAGACCATCTATGGGAAAAACAGCATTTGTATTAAATATTGCACAATATGCTGTTTCGAAGAAACAAGAGTGTGTGGCAATTTTTAGTTTGGAAATGTCAAAAGAGCAATTAGTGCAACGTTTACTCTCATTGGAATCAAGAGTTAATTCTCAACATATGAGAACTGGAGAATTAACAGAAACGGAATGGGAATATTTGGTAGAAAGTGGAGGTATTATGGCGAAGTCTCAATTGATTATTGATGATACGCCAAGTATTACTGTTGCTGAATTGCGTTCGAAATGTAGAAAGTTTAAAGTGGATCATAATTTATCCATGATTATTATTGATTACTTACAACTAATGACAGGTAAGGGAGAATCAAAACAATTAGAAGTTTCAGAGATTTCAAGAGGATTAAAGGCGGTGGCAAGAGAGTTGCATGTTCCTGTAGTTGCATTGTCTCAATTAAGTCGTGCGGTGGAGCAGAGAACTAGTCGTAAACCGATGTTGTCAGATCTAAGAGATTCTGGTGCTATTGAACAAGATGCAGATGTGGTTATGTTTATCTATAGAGAAGATTATTATGAGCCGGATACTGAGAAAAAGGGAATTGCTGAGATTATTATAGCAAAACAAAGAAATGGACCAATTGGTAGTGTAGAATTAGCATGGTTGCCAGATACTACTCGCTTTGCTAATATAGAAAAATAAAATATTACTTACGAAAGAGAAGGCAGGTCTAAGAAAGACTTGTCTTTTTCGATGGAAACATAGTAATGAAGGAGAAAAGAGGAGGAGCATTTATGCAGGAAGAAATATTGACTATCTCAGAAGTGGCGAAGTCGGTTACAGTAGAAAACCATGTATTAAGGTATTGGGAGGAAGAATTAGGACTTGAAATTAAGCGAAATAAAAATGGGCATCGTTACTATACGAAAGAAAATGTAGAAGAATTTGTGCGAATAAAAGAAATGAAAGAAAAAGGATTACAATTAAAAGCTATACGTATGGTACTATTTCAAACTACTGTAGAAAAACCAATGGCAGAGACAATGGGATTGGTAGCGAAAAAAGAAATAATAGAGCAAAAGAGAGAGTCTGTACAAGAAGATAAAATTGCTAAAATTGAACGATTACTAAAACAAATAATTCAAGAAGCGGTGAAAGAAAATAATCAGCAATTATGCGAAGAAGTGAAAGCCAGCGTGGTAAAAGAATTGGATTA
The DNA here is from genome assembly GCA_044425555.1 of Eubacteriales bacterium. Lineage (GTDB taxonomy): Bacteria > Bacillota > Clostridia > Lachnospirales > Lachnospiraceae > JAWXVE01. The sequence goes on along the minus strand of JAWXVF010000004.1, from coordinate 47,222 downwards.
TCAATTTCGTTTACGTGATGAAGTGGAACAAGAACGTGAACAAGAGCGAGTTAAAAGAGAGGAAGAACATTATAAAAAAATAGACGAGGCAATACGTGGAAAAATGGAAAAAAAGGGTAAAAGGAAAAAGCATTCAATCTTTTGAATGCTTTTTCAATTGGGGGTTATCCTTGATCAATTGCTCCAACTGGACAACATCCTGCACATGCTCCACAATCAATACAAGTGTCAGCAGAGATTTCATATTGAGAATCTCCAGCACTAATTGCTCCAACTGGACATTGCCCTTCGCAAGAACCACAACTAATACAAGAATCACTAATTACGTATGCCATTTTATTTCCTCCTTTTATTTGAAAACTATTGAATATCTACGATATTGCAAATATCCTATTAGGACATTTTAATACAAATACCTAATTAATACAAGTATTTTATAAAGAATTATTCTAGTTCTTTTCGTCTGGCTTTAATACCATTAAGAATAATTTGCTTTTTCTCAACTACTTTTGACTTATCCATGGATGGAACGCCTTTTAAGGGATATTCTATACCAAGATTTTCGTATTTAGACACACCTAATTCATGGTAAGGTAGAACATCTAGAGCTTTTAGGTGCTGATATGCACCAATATGGTATCCTAAACGATAAAGAGAATCCTCATCATCATTGATAGTTGGAACAACAACGTGGCGAATCCACATATCGGTTCCATAATCAGATAAATATTGAGCAAACTCTAATATTTTGTCATTGGGCTGTTTTACCATTTCCATATGCTTGTCTGGATCAATATGTTTTATATCAAGCATGACTAAGTCGGTAACATCAAGTACTTGGTTTAATAAGGTGATCCATTTAGGATCATTTGTATGATAGGCGATTCCAGAAGTATCAATACAAGTGTGTATAGATTCCTGTTTGGCTAAAGTAAACAATTCTAATAAAAAAGGAAGTTGCATCATGGGTTCTCCCCCAGTAACAGTAATTCCTCCTCCATTATAAAAGCTGACATTTCGTTTATAATCAGCGATAATCTCTTCTGCATTCATTTCTGTTCCGCCATTCATTGGCCATGTATCAGGATTATGACAATAAGCACATCTCATAGGACATCCTTGAACGAATACTACAAATCGTACACCAGGACCATCAACAGTTCCAAAACTTTCTAAGGAATGAATTTTACCACTCATCTAACACCTCCATTTTCTATGAAATCATCTTCGTATTTATTATGCACATAACATACGTATCATTATACGTTTTTTCCATAATTTTGTAAAGGAAATTACTTAAGTACATCTTTTAATGCAATCTTGCAACGCTATTTCATCTAAAAAAGCAAGATTTGACATTTTTTATGAATGAGAGTATGATAATAAAAAGAAAATATCAAGAAATATACGTGAAAAGGGAGTAGGAATTTAGATGTCAATACTTAAGAAAATTACTGGTAAAAAATTTGTATGGGGGTGGGTAATACTATCACTAGGTTTAACGGGATGCAATGCTTCTCAAACAGATATAGAACGAACAGAAATTACTACATTAACTCAATGGGCTCATTTATATGAGCATGACAATTACTGTGAAGAGTTTATTGAATCTAATTTACCAGTACAGATTAAGATGGAAAAAATTGATATCAATGAAGTGGATACTGTACGAGTAATGTTGGATTTACGAACTCCAGATTTGGGTGTATTTAGAGAAGTGCCAACATATATGCATGATAATGGTCATTCAAGAACGATACCTGTAGATATGGTAAAGGAATACGTACCTTCCTTAATGGAATACTTTGTACAATATCCTCTTTTGTATACAAAAGCCCTAAGTCCAGATGATCCTACGCAATTTCATTCTCTTATTGGAGTGGATGAAACGAATGCACGTATTGCTCTATGGGCAGATATGTATCGCTATGATTGGATTTTAGAGGCAGGCATTGATTTAGGGGTAGAAGTAGTACAGATTACAGATAATTATTATGTGGCAAAAGAAGGATTAACGAAAGAAAAATTCGAAGAAATAATGGAGGCTTTTGTGCATGGTGATCCAGATAAAAACGGAATAGATGATACAGTAGGAGCTTGTTTCTATGGTGGAGCTATACGTACTACTCTTACATCTGGGTTTGGATTCGTACCAGGTATTAATGAATTAAATGGAGAAGCAGCACATTCTTATGTATTACCAGAATATAAGGAGATGATGAAATGGCTTGCAGACTTATATACAAAAGGTTTAATTGATCCAGATTGGTGGACGCAAAGTACATATGGTGTATGGGATAAAGTGAATGATGAGAAAGCAGGATTTTGGCAATCTTCCACTAATGCTATGAATGCATGGGCAAATGATCGTCCACCAATTACTTTAATACGAGATAATCCAGAGGCGAAGATTCTTCTTACTACAGGATTAAAGGATGATGATGGTAATGTAACGCTTGGATATTCTACCTCTACTATAGCTAGAAGTAATTATTATATAGGCGCCGATGTAAGTGATGATAAGTTAGTAACAATCTTAGAAATGTATGAATTTTGTAACTTTACAGATGCATCTATGACTTTATGGTTTGGAGAAGAAGGAGTAGATTGGGAATATGATGATAGAGGGGATTTTCGAATTCTGAATACATTACAAAGTGGGGAAAAAGGAGTAAGAACCTTTGCACAAGATACGCAAGTAGGCGAATTGTGGGAAGCCATCACTTTAGAAGAGGATTTTGTAAAAGGGGCTGAATTTTGGTTGGATGATGGAATTTGGCAAAAAGATTATACCTATCAGTATAAAGAAGATATTAGAAATGAAACTAATTATGAACAATTCCTTGTAGAATATGGAAGTGGTATTAATGAAATAGTGACTACTTATTTTGAAGAATGGGTTACAGGAAGGCAATCTGTGAATCTAATGTGGGGAAGTTATATTAGTGAACTAGAAAGTGCAGGTTACAAAGAATTAATAGAAGAACTAGAAACAATTTCAACGTTGATGGAGATTCAAGCCGAATATCAATAATAGTCTGGTAGATAGAGTATTTGGTATTACATAAGAGGAAAAGGTTAAGTTAATGAGTGAATCAACCGAAATACATAAGGTAACAGATAATACAGAAGCGAATGTATGTGGATAATAGATGAAATTACAACTTGATCAATTAAATTTACAAACAAACAATAATACAATACAAGGAAATTTGTATATCGACACATCAGTAAAAGGAAGTGGTAACCTCGCTAATTCAACCTATACGATTGATTCGGTACAGAATCAATTAGAGTCGTATAAGGAGAATAGGGATGTAGGACTACCTAATTTTGATGTGCCTGCATTAACAAAAGACCAGATGATAGTGATGGCACATTCTATGTCAGGGGAAGATTTTCAAAAGATGCAAGAAGAGGGATATCAACCGGGTACACTAGATGCAGATGAATTTGTGACAACATTAGATAAAATGAAAGCTTCTCTTCTGGAAGCTGGTGTTGAAGTAGCAGGATTTACAGATTTGTTAAGTGCACAGGATTTAGAAGATATAGTAGGTGATGTGGGTAGGGCAGCACAGATTGCTTCTAAGCTAGAACAAGCTAATCTACCTGTTACTAACAGAAATATTTCACAAGTAACAGAAGCTCTAGAGATGGCATCTTCCTTAACGGAATTAACAGAAGAAACCATTGCTTATTTAGTGGATAATCAATTAGAACCAACAATAGACGAGGTGTATAAGGCGCAATATAGTAGTAATTCTTATGCGACAGAACAACGAAGTGGGTATTTCCAAGAACCATTAAAGGGTTATATTGGAAAGAAAGCGGATTCTATTCAGTGGGATACTATGAAACCACAGATTGAGAAAATGTTAGAAGAAAGTAAGCTTGAGATTACAGATGAGACTATGAATCACGGTAAGTGGTTGTTGGAGAAGTCGATTCTAGTGACACCAAGTACGTTGGAACAATACGATGATTTAGTGAATTTAGAACTTCCTAAGGAAGAGGCATTGTTAATGCAAGATACTATTAATGCGTTAATCAATCAAAAAGATCCCAAACAAGCTAATCTAGTAAGTGAAGAAAATCAATATGAGAAAGCTGTGACTATTAAGAGTGATTTCTTACAGCAACTAGAAGAAGTGACTTCAACTAGACAATTAGAAGAAGTACGTTTAATGCTCACAGCTCAAGTGAGTTTAGAATGTTTAAAACGTGGTATTGAATTAGATTTGAATGATTTAGCCCAAACAGTAGAGCAACTAAAAGAAGTAGAGCGTGATTTATACCAAGCATATGTAAGTGATGAGAAAGCAATCACAGACGAACAGATTAACCAATACAGAGAAGCAAGACATCACGTAGAGCAAATACCTACAATGCCAGTAGCAATTATTGGACAACTTGCAAACCGTCTTACAGAGGTAACTCTTACGGATACTCTCGAAATAGGTTTACAATCAAGAGAGAAATTAGAGACAATTCAAGAGAAGTATGAACAAGTAATGACGCTTCCTTCAAGAGAATATGGAGACTCTATACAGAAAGCGTTCCAAAATGTAAGTGATATACTAGAAGAAATGTCATTAGAGGATAATCAAAGTAATCAAAAAGCCGTTCGTATTCTTGGGTATAACAATATGCCAATTACAGAAGAGAATATTTTGGCTGTAAAAGAAGCAGATCTTACGTTGCAACGTGTATTAGATAAATTAACACCAAAAGCTACTATAGAATTGATTCATAATGGAGTGAATCCATTAGAGTCAAGTTTGGCAGAGATAGAAGAAGTAGTATCAAAAGTAGAAGATGAAAATAGAATAGATCAGTATGCAAAATTTCTCGTACAGCTAGATCATAAAAATGAGGTTACAGAAGAGGAAAAAGAAGCATATATTGGGATTTATCGCTTATTAAGACAAGTGGAAAAATCAGATGGTGCGGTGATTGGAAGTATTGTAAATCAAGGTGAGGAAGTTAACTTTAAGAATATCTTAAAGGCTGTTCGTACTTCTAAGAAACAAGGAATGGATATTTCTATTGATTCGAATGTAGGAGAATTATCAGAGTCTACGAGAGTAAATCAATCCATTTCAAGTCAGATTGAGAATTATTACAATAAAGTTGCACAGCAAATTATAGATAAAGTGAAGCCACATTATCTAAGTGAAATGGATTTAAAAGTAGATGTTTCTTTAGAACAATTAAAAGAAATGGTAGATGAAAAAGCTGCTAGTGATACATTAGAAGATCCTATGTTAAGATACATACAAGAGGACTTCCAGAAAATAGAGTACGTGGAAGAATCTGTGTTAGAGTCATTAATGGATTACAACCAATCAGTGAACTTTGATAATATACTTGCTAATCAAGTTATGATGAGTGAACAAGGAAATTATTTCAAACAATTAGTTCAATATGATCAGAAGAAGCAGTTAGAAGGTGAGGAAGAAGTAACTGGTAGATTAGCAGATGTGATGAGAGAGGTAGTCGATACGTTTGATGATTATGATTCTGCACAGAAGTCATATGAAATGCTAACAGATGCTTTAACTGAAACGATTGAAGAATCTTATGAAACACTAGATTTAGAAGTGCAAGATGCGAGAGAATTATCATTCTTATATAAGCAGATTTCATTGGCATCTAACTTTGCGAAAGAAGAACAGTACGAGATTCCTGTAGAAGTAGATGATCAATTTAGTACTATGAATGTTAAGATTATTCATAATCATAATCAACAACCTAAGGTAGCGATTCGTTTAAAACTTCAGGAAGGTGGTGAAGTGGCGGCACATTTTACCATAATAAATGGAAAAGTGAATGGGTATTTAGCTTCTAAAAATGAAGAACAGCTTGCTTATATGAATCAATTGCAAGGGAAATTAGAGGAGAGTCTCAATCAAAATGGACAAGAAGTAGGTGAGCTAAGAAGCTTTGTAAGTAGTACCTTAGATACACAAACATTCTATCTAGAGAAACAAGATAGTCAAGAAATAGAAACAAAACAGTTATACCAAGTAGCGAAACAATTTATTCAAGCAACCAACAGTAGAAGGGAATTATAACATGAAAATTAACTCAAATATGCAAGCTATTATTGCAGCTTCACAATTATCAATTAACGAAGGTAAATTAAATACATCAATGGAACGTTTATCCTCAGGATTAAAGATTAATCATGCAAAGGATGATCCATCAGGGCTTGCAATTGCAAAAAGAATGAACGCACAGATTAAAGGAATAGAAATTTCAGAAACTTCTACAAAAAATGGTATTTCTGTAATTGAAACAGCAGAAGGTGCTTTAAATGAAGTACATAGTATGCTGCAGAGAATGAATGAATTAGCAGTACAAGCATCGAATGGTACAATGGGAGATGATGAACGTGGATATATACAAGACGAAATTGAAGCGTTACAAGAAGAAATTGAGAGAATTGCAAGTGATACAGCATTTAATGGACAAGGATTATTAGATGGAAGCTTTGATTATAAAGCGTATACAAATACAGCGGATGTACAATGTGATTACTACTCTAATAGTGTAGAGGTTAAGGAATATGATATTCTTATTAATTCAGTAACTACTGATGTGGATGGAAATATAACAGATGTAGATGTAACTTTAGAGGGAAATGAGCCAAATGATTTCCCTGTTGGGACGGAAGCTAGCTGGGTAGACAATCAATTAGTGATTACTGCTCCCGATGGATTTGAGATGAAGTTATCTATTAATCCGGATACAGCAGATGGAACAGCAGCTACCATTGACGCAACAGGTATTGGTGCTATGCGCTTACAAGTTGGAGCTAATGAAGGTCAAGTAATGGTAGTCAGAATTCCGGAGATTAGCTTAGAATCTATGGGTATTGCAGATCTTACGTTGGAAACTCAAGATGATGCAAGAGATAGCCTAGAAAAAATTGCAAATGGTATTTCATATGTTTCTTCGATTCGTGCAAGCTTGGGTGCTTACCAAAATCGTATGGAACATACAACAGCAAGTTTAGCTACGACAGCAGAAAACTTAACGAATGCTCATTCTCGTATTATGGATACAGATATGGCGAAAGAAATGACGTATTATACTACGTATCAAGTTATGACACAGGCAGGTACTGCAATGGTGGCGCAAGCTAATGAGCGTCCACAAATGGTATTGCAATTGTTGCAATAAGGAGAAGTAAGATATGACTAATGAAGTGAAGCAACAATTTAGTGCTAGAGTAGGAGCTGCTAATAGGAGCCAAATGATTGTCATTATCTACGAGGTGATGTTAATCTATTTAGGAGAAGCCATGGATTATCATGCTAAAAATCAGCGAATGGAATTCAGTAAGGCGATTAAGAAGAGTAGAGCCTGTTTGGAAGAATTGTATGTCTCCATACAAGAAGAAAATGAACTTGCACAAAATTTTATGCAAGTGTATGAATATTGTGGAAGTGAATTAACACAAGCGGATATTCATTTTACGATTGCTCCTCTAAAAGATGTGGAAGAAATAATAGATCGTTTTAGAGAAGCTTACGTAGAGGTAGCAAAAAAAGATAGTTCTAGTTCTGTTATGAGTAATGCGGAGAGTATTTATGCTGGATTAACCTATAGTAAAAATGATCTAAATGAGAATTTAGATCTGCAAAGCACTAATCGTGGATTCTTGGTCTAAATAAGGAAGGGGTAGTAAGTTATGACTTACTGCCTCTTTTATTAGGAATTGATAGCGTATATGCACTGCATTTAATTCGAAAATATAGGCATCAATTAATTCAGGTTCAAGTACGCTATCTAATCCGACATAAGCTCGCTCTAGTGCAAATTTTGTCTGTTCAATATCCTCTAATAATTGATGGTGAACAACTTCTTTTCTAGTATTTTTTGTGTAAAAGTGAAATTTCATATAAAACCTCCCTTTCCTATTCCATTATGAATGATCTCTTAGAATTAATTATAGCCATAAAGTGGAAAATTATGCATAAGAATGAATATATTGACATGTCCCTCATAGAATATAGAAAAGAATGAAGATAGGAATAGGAATGTGAATCAAGCAATGATTATGGTAGGAGTCTTAGGAATTATATTTTTAATAATAATTACTAAGAATAGAATGCAAGTATTAATTAACGTTCTTGTAAAAAGTACTATGCATGGAGCAATCATATATTTTATTAATTATTTATTGATAACACAAGGGGTAGGGATGGGTATTGGTATTAATTTATTAAATCTAGTCGTGTCCTCCGTCTTGGGTATGCCTGGTATTGTACTATTGTACACCATACATTTTACTATATGAACAAGAAATTTTTCCGGAAATGTGTAAAATAAATTAGAAAAATAGTAGACAAATTAAAAAAAGTATGATATAGTACATCTAATCTTAAATATCTTGTCGAATCAGACAACCTTTCCAAAGAGTATAACAATAGTGAGGTAACATTTATAAGAGTTACAGAAATAGGAGGATTTTATGGCAGTACCTGTTTTGGCTATATGCGATACAGATTTAGAGTACTTAGATCGCTTATATGAAGCCATGATTCAGACGAAAAATTTTATATTTGATATACGATTATATACGAATGTAGATCGAATTACAAGTGAAGATATGGGAAGTATTTCCATCTTATTAATGGCAGAAGAGTTACATAACGAGGAATTTATAACTGTTCCTAAACACAGATATGTATTACTTGGAAAAATGGAAGAAGAGTGTGAAAATTACTGTACTATACGAAAATATAACAAATCAGAAAAAATAATTCAAACACTTTACGAAATATATTATGAATCAAGTAATGTAAAAGTGGTAAAGAATAATTCTCAAACAAAGTTAATTACTTTTTATTCCCCAATCAAGAGATGTTACCAAACTTCCTTTGCATTAACGTATGGTCAGATATTGGCTAAAACATCTAAAGTATTATTTATAAATCTAGAAGGCTTTTCTGCTTCATCTGTACTCTTTCAAGAACAACATCCCAACCAATTAACAGATTTTATTTATCTACTTAAAAATACACCTAAAAAGATAACGTATAAACTAGACGGAATGATAGAAACCATAAATCATCTAGATATAATTCCTTTTTGTCAAAGTGATTTAGATGTAAGAACATTAGTGATAGAGGATATAGTACAACTAATAGATATTTTTATATCCTATAAAGAGTACGATTATATTTTATTAGATTTATCAGATTGCATACAAAGGGTATACGAATTATTACTTCAAAGTGATGTTATTTATACCATAATGGAATCAGATGCCGTAGCGACAGCAAAAATAACTACCTATGAAGCAACAATCTTACATATGGAATATGATGATGTTTTAGAGAAAACTAAGAAGATTAAAATCCCCACTTTTTCTCATATTCCAACGAATGTAGAGCAATTAATTTATAGTGAATTAGCAGGATTTGCACAAAAGATTGTAGAGGAATATCAGAATGAAGTCTTATAGTGAAATCAAAGTAGAATTAAAAGAGTATCTTCTAGAAGAGTTAGAACGCAGAGAATTAATGAATGATGAAGAGGTAAAAGAATTAATTCATAACATGATGCTAGAAATGGGTAATAGTAAAGGATTGTTACTAGATGATAAATTACGAATGGGAAAAGAATTATTTAGTGAGATTCGTCAATTAGATATTTTACAAGAATTATTAGAGGATATAGAGATTACGGAGATTATGGTAAATGGAAAGAATCATATATTTATTGAAAAAAATGGAAAGATTCAGCGTTCGCCATTAAAGTTTGAATCCGATCATAAATTAGACAATATAGTACAGCAAATTGTTTCAAAAAGTAATCGAGTAGTAAATGAAGCTTCTCCTATTGTAGATGCGCGATTAGAAAATGGTGCTAGAGTAAATGTTGTATTACCTCCTGTGGCACTAAACGGACCAATAGTAACTATTCGTCGGTTTCCAGATCAACCAATTCAAATGGATGATTTAATAAGATTTGGTGCATTGAATCAAGAAATAGCTAATTTTTTGAAGCTACTAGTAAAAGCTAAATATAACATTTTAGTAAGTGGTGGAACTGGTTCTGGAAAAACAACATTTCTAAATGCACTTTCGCAATCTATTCCTAAAGAAGAAAGAATTATAACAATTGAAGATAATGCGGAGCTACAAATACAAGGAATTGACAATTTAGTAAAACTAGAAACTAGAAATGCAAATGTAGAAGAATGTCAAGAGATAACCATACGAGATTTAATTAAAACAGCACTTCGTATGCGACCCAATCGGATAATAGTAGGAGAAGTAAGAGGAGCCGAAGCAATTGATATGATTCAATGTCTCAATACAGGTCATGATGGTTCCCTATCTACTGCTCATGCTAATAGTGCTAATGATTTATTATATAGACTAGAAACAATGGTTTTAATGGGAATTGATCTACCCTTAGACGCTATTCGTAGGCAAATAGCATCTGGAGTAGACATAATTGTACAATTGGGACGTTTACGTGACCGTACTAGAAAAGTATTGGAAATTGTAGAAGTATTAGGAATAGATAATCAGGAAATTCAATTAAATAGGTTATATGAATTTGAAGAGGATGTTATAAGTAACAAAGAAGCAGTAGTAGGAAGTTTGGTGAGGAAAAATGAACTACAAAATAAAGAAAAGTTGCAACAAGCAGGAATGGAAATCTAGTTGTTATCAACTAAGTAAAGGAGAAAGAATAGGAATTATACTAGAAGTGGTAGTAGTGTTACTGTTATTGGCATATTGTTTTTATCAAAGTATGTTGGCATTACCATTTTTGGCACCAATTGGAATATTCTATTATAAAAGAAAGCGTGTTACTTGTTATGAAAAGAAAAAGAGTGAATTGGAAATACAATTTAAAGAAATGATTACCATGATTAGTGCTTCTTTACGTGCTGGATATTCTATGGAAAATGCGTGTAGAGAATCTTTAATAGAAATTAAGTTATTGTATGGAGAAAGGGGAATGATCTATGAAGAGTTGCAAGTAATTGTTAAAAAGTTAAATAATAATCAAAGTGTAGAGAGTTTATTCTTTGAATTAGCAGAAAAATTACAGATTAAGGAGGTGAAGGAGTTTGCGGAAATTTTAATAGTAGCTAAAAAATATGGTGGAGATTTATCTAAGATTATACAAAATACTAGTGAATTAATTAGTGAAAAAATAGAAGTTAATAGAGAAATACAAACTGTAATTAGTGGAAAACAGGGCGAACAAGATGTGATGAATATGATGCCTATAGGGATTATTTGTTATATGAATGTAACATCACCAGACTATTTAGATCCTCTATATCATAACATAGTGGGAATTATGGCAATGAGTGTCTGTTGTATAATCTATGTATTAGCTTATATTTGGTCACAAAAGATACTAAGAATACGGCTTTAATAGGTAAGTAGAGAGGGAAATGATATGATTGTGCTATATGGTTGCATTATAGTAGTATTTATTTGGTTGTGGTGGAGATCTAGGAAGAGAGAAATAAAGCAAAAGACTATTTTAACTGCCATAGCATATGAACTAGATGAGTTACTACCCTCTAGAAATAATGTAGTAGAACGAAGGGAGCAAATAAAACAATTACATTTTATTTTACATAATCATAGGCAAGTAATTGAATTAGATCAAGAGGAACGTATTCATACATTAGAATTGTTAATAAAAATAATAGTTATTGGGACACTGTTGGCTAGTACCATGTATGTGAAAGAAATGGTATCTAGTCGTGTATTCAATGAAAACAAGGTATTTCGAAGTGGATCATCTGAGCGAACAATGGTAGCAGAGGTAGGAGAGGAACGTTATGATATTCCTATTGTAATTAGTGAACAAAAGTACACGGAGAAGGAGATTCAAGAGTGGTATGAACAGTATGAACAAGTCTTATACAAGGTGATGTTAGGAGAAAATGAAACAGCTAATTATATAACGAAAGATTTACAATTTTTATCTACCATAGAGGGATATCCTTTTTATAATGAGTGGTCATCGAATAACTATCAGACTATTACACGAACTGGAGAAGTAAATAAGGATGTAGAAGATGCGAAAGGACAAGTAGTAACTATACAAGTAAAAAGCACTTACTATGAATATGAAAGGATCTATCATTTTCAACTAACAGTATATCCTAAAGAATTAGATATGACACAATCCTTAATCCAAATACTTCAAAAGGAGATTCAAGATGCGAATCTTGAGTATCAAGAACTAGAATATGTGGTACTTCCAATTGTTTATAAAGAGCAACCAATTAGCTGGAGCTATGAGAGAGAACATTCTAATTATGTCTTGTTTTTACTAATAATAGTAGCAAGTATAGGAATCTATTTGCAAAGAAACCAAAACTTGCAAGTAGCATTAAAAAAACGTGAAGAACAAATGATATTAGATTATGGAGTAGTTATGAATCAGTTGGTCCTATATTTAGGAGCTGGAATGACTATGAGGAAAGCCTTTCTAAAGATAGCAAATGACTATCAATCATCTACACAAGATTTACCGAGGTATGCCTATGAGGAAATTAAGAATCTTACACAAGAATTAGAAAGTGGGGTATCAGAAAGTGAGGCGTATGAAAATTTAGGCAAACGATGTAGTAATCGACTTTATCTAAAATTTGGTACATTATTATCACAAAATATTAGAAAAGGTTCAAATGAAATCATTTTTGCTTTAAAAAAAGAACTGATACAAGCACAAGAAGAAAGAAAAGCACATATTAAAAGAAAAGCAGAACAGGCAACTACAAAGTTATTATTACCAATGATTATGATGTTAGGAATTGTAATGGTAATTGTTATAATACCAGCATTTTTATCATTTCAATTATAAAAAGGAGGAAATATCAATGAATAAAGTAAAGCAGATTTTAAAAGAGGAAAGTGGAATAGGAACAATAGAAATGATTCTGATTTTAGTAGTATTAATTGGATTAGTAATTATATTTAAAAATGAATTAACATCATTAATTGATACTATATTTAATAAAATTTCTTCTCAATCAGGATTAATCTAATGAAGAAAGGTTCAATTACCATCACTTTATCTTTTTTAGTAGTGATTTTATTGTCATTATTTTTGACAATTTTAAATGGAATTCAGATGAGAGCGATAGAAATGCGCACTAGTATGATTTTAGAAATGGGAATGGATTCCATATTTGCAGAGTATAATAGAGAACTTTTAGAACAATATAATTTATTTTATATTGATGCGTCATATGGAAGTGAAAATAGAGGGATTGATGCAGTATCTATACATTTAAGAAGTATGATGGAGAAAAATATAAGAGTTCCAGAGTCTCTTTCTTCGGCAGATTTGATTGGTTTTACAGTAGAAGATATAGAACCTATATCCTACCATATTGCTAGTGATTTTGATGGGTATTCTGTAAGAGAGCAAGCTATCTCTTATCAAAAAGATACTACAGGAATATCTGTAATAGAATATATTTTAAATGAATTTGAGGTAATGAAATATTTTAATTTAGATTCTAGAAATATTAAGGAAGAGCAACGACAATTAGAAGCACAAGCTTCTACATCATTACCAAGTGAGTATGGATTTCAGATTAATCATATGTTAACGTTCTTTGGGAATGAATTAGGAACTATATCGGAAGTAGAATTAGATTTAACGCAATCTACATTTTATCGTATGAGAGATATTGGGGTGTATAAAGAAGCGGATATTCCAACTAGTAGTTTAAGTGTAGTTGATATGGCAGAGGAGATTTTATTTCAAGAATATTTATTTGATCACTGTAGCTATTATGGTAATGAATTAGACAAAAGCCATCTAAAATATCAAATGGAATATATAATTGCTGGAGGTAGTAGCGATGCTATTAATCTAAATGCAATATTAACAGCATTATTTGCAATTCGTGAAGTATCTAATTTTATACATCTTATAGGTGATCAAGAAAAGACTAATATAGTAAAGGTAGTCTCTACTAGTGTGGCAGCAGTATTATTCATACCCAGTTCAGAACCTATATTACGTTTATTATTACAAGGAATTTGGGCAACCTATGAAAGTTCGTTAGATATAAAGGCACTTATAAAAGGAGAAAAAGTCCCACTATTAAAAAGTGATGCTACATGGAAAAGCGATTTTGGAGAGGGATTGTCATTTAGTCCAGTATCAAACAATCAAAATGATAGTACAGGATTAAGCTATAAAGAGTACTTACACCTTTTATTAATCCTAACAAATAGTGATGAAAAAGTGTATAGATTTATGGACGTTGTGGAACTAGATATACAGCAAACAGAGTATAATGAGAAGTTTTTAATGGATTCTTGTATAGATTATATAGAAATGCAAGTGGATTTTCTAAGTAGTATAGGTTATCGAAGAACATGGTTAAAAAAATATCAATATGGTATATAAATAATACAAAATAATAAGGAGGTGGAATAAGATGCCCTTTTTCAATAGAATAGTGAATGAAGAAAAAAAGGATATTCATACAAAAAATAACAAACAAAATTCTAGTAACCGTCAATCAAATAACAATCTTTGGCAGGATTGGTTATTATCACAAAGCATAGCAACTTCTCTCGTTACAAAAAAATGGAAATTTCTTTTGGGTTGGAAATTTCTAAGAAAAAGGGCATCTTATTCCATCCCTACATTATGTAGTGGTAGTATTACAGTTGAGGCTACTATTGCATTACCAATATTCTTGTTTTTTTTAATGAATCTTACTTCTGTATTTTTAATCTTTCATGTACATAGTCAAATAGATTCTTATCTATATAAAATCGTTAAACAATTATCTATTATGGGGTATCCTTTAGAAAATGGATTAGAACCAAGTTCTGGAATGTCTTTTGTTGGAGAGATTCTAACGATACAAGGGTTACAAGTAAAATTAAATCAAGAATTAAAATCTTTTGGTGTGCTAGGTAGCCCAATTTCTTTAGCTCATTCAGAGTTATTTGAAAATGATTATATTTCGATTATAGCAACGTATCAAGTAGTACCATTAGTAAAAATGATTCCATTCACATCGTTTGAAGTAGTGAATCAATGTCATATGCGATGCTTTACGGGATATAAATTTGAAGATCATGGAACTAGTAGTAATGGAGAAGAGTATGTTTATATAACAGAGCATGGAACAGTATACCATCTGTCAACATCGTGTACTTATTTAAATATGACAATTACTTCTGTGGGAGAAGGGGCCGTTGCGGATAGTAGAAATCAAAGTGGAGCAAAATATTATCCTTGTGAAAACTGTAATGATAGAAGTAGTAATATTTATTATATTACACAATATGGTACACGTTATCACACAACATCAGAATGTACTTCTATAGATAGAGCTATTATAACAGTTCCCTTGTCAGAAGTAAGTGGGCGATCAGTATGTAGCAAATGTGTAGGTTAGTAGGAGTGAAGAGAAATGATAGAAATGATGTTAGGAATAGAACTCACTATAGCAAGTTATTATGATAAGAAATATTTAGGAATACCTAAAGTATTTCTATTGACAATTGCATTATTAAATATCGTAATAGTAGTATGTAAAGGGAGTGTGGTAGAAATTGGAACATTTTTAGGGATAGGATTTGGTTTTTTATTATTATCTATTGCAAAATGCACTAGAGAAGCTATTGGTTATGGAGATGCATATTTATTTTTACTCGTTGGAATGGTAATTGGTGGTAGGGATATTTTTATAATATTTTTGATGACTACTTTTCTAATTGCATTATATGGTATGGCATTATGTATTAGAAAAGGCGTATCAAGAAAATATGAGATTCCCATGGTACCATTTATTTTGATTACCTATATAATATATTGCTGGCTGTGAAAAAGAAGGTAAATGTATATGAAAAAAGTACAAGAAGAATCGTATGTAAAGGCTAGCATGACAATAGAAATGACCTGTATGGTACCTATTATTATAGGGGGTATTACCATGTTTATTTACATATGGATTTTTTTATATAATAGCTATTTATTAGAACGGACTATAGAACGTGCTTTAATAGATTATGAAAAACAATGGGATTTATCAGAAGAAGAAATAAAGTTTGAATTATTAGAACGAGTGGAACAAGAATTGTCTAATGGTTTATTAGCAAGACAAAGTCATTACGTTTCGGTTAATGTCGACATATTGTCAATACAAATAGTGGGAGGTTATACAATGAAAGTAGCATTAGCCTCCATTATGGATGATTTGATAGGACGACCTAGTTTTGCAAAAGAGTATACAGGTAATATTATTCGTGAAAATAGTGTGACAATTATACGAATATATAAGAAGTTACAAGAGGTTTTCTAGTTAGAAGGAAGGAGATATTTAATAAAGATGCAACCTACTTATAAGAGAAATTTACAAAAAAATTATATGATTTTATCAGGAGAAATACACTCAAGTAATAATTATCAATTATCTATGATAAGAGAAAATCAAATAAAAGGGTTATTAACAGTAGAAGCTAGAACAATAGATGATTCTATTCAATATTATTATGATATTAGTGGTAAACAAACAGTGAAGAGTATCTATGAAAAAAGAAAAATACTATATCAAGATCTGAAAATTATTTTATTAGAAATTCACTTAATATTACAACAAACAAAGAGTTATTTATTAGATGAATCTTATCTGGTATTAGATCCAGAGTATATGTATTGTAACTTTGAAGGTACGAAACTTGAATTATTATTTTATATAGATTATGAAAATCAAGAAAAAAATATTTTCACGAAATTAGCAGAATACTTAATTGAATATATTGATCATGAAGATGAAGATGCTGTATCAATGGCATACCAATTCTATCAAAGTATTCGTAAAGAAAATTTTATACTAGAGCAATTTTTAGAAAGAATAGAGGAAAAAAACAGCAAAGTCATAGAACCAGAAGAAAAATATTTGAAAGATATAGAATTAAGGGGAGATGATAATCAACCAGTCGAAAGAAAAAGCGTTTATTTAGAAGAAAACGTAGAGATACAAATAGATAAAAATCAGGATGAAGTGAAAGGTAATAAAAGAATATTAACAATTACATATTTAGTGAAGCTAGTGGGAGTAGCAAGTATATTTATAATAGCATCCATTTATGTAGGTATACATTACCCTTTTTATCATATGGAAAAATGGATATTATTAGTATTAGGAATTAGTGTATTTATTGGAGGGATTCTTCATCATGTGTTAAAAAAAGAAGTAAAAGAAGTAGTGATGATGACAACACCATATAAAAGAGATACATCAAAAGATAAATTCGAAACAATTATTCCCTCTAAATCTAGCTTTCATAATACAGCAGCAGAAACAATTATGAAAAAGAAAATTGATGTATCTCATATGAAAGAAGAGAATAATCAAACAGTATTTATGGGAAGTGTTGGGCGAGAACAACGGATCTTAAAAGGAAGACTTCATAATCAAGAGTTTCAACATGCACTTAATAAATTACCATGTATTATAGGAAAAGCGAAAGGTCATGCAGATATAGTAATTAAAGATGAGAGTATCAGCAGAATTCATGCTAGAATTACGGAAAAAGAAAATAAGTTATATATACAAGATTTAAATTCCACGAATGGAACATACAAAAATGGGATTATTTTAGAAACGAATGAAGAAGTTTTATTAGAAGTAAAAGATGAAATACAAATAGGAGGTGTATATTTAGAATATCGTTAAGAAACAAGTTGCCACTTCTTTTAGTTTAGTAGTATAATAGTAAGAAGTTAGAAAGGCAGGTTTCAATCATGAAGATTAATATTTATTATGGTGGTAGAGGATTAATAGATGATCCTACGTTATATGTAATTAATAAAATGCAAGAAATATTAGAAGAATTAAATGTGATAGTGGAACGTTATGTATTACACGAACTTAAGAATACAATTACCACGTTACCCCAAACTTTGAAAACAGCAGATGGTATTATTCTTGCTACTACAATTGAATGGTATGGCATAGGTGGGTATATGCAACAATTTCTAGATGCTTGTTGGTTATACGGAGATAAAGAAAAAATAAGTCAAATCTATATGTCACCTATTGTAATGGCAACTACTTATGGTGAAAGAGAAGGTAAATTAAACTTAGAAACAGCTTGGGAAATATTGGGTGGTAAGCCTTGTACTGGAATATGTGGATATATTGCCGATACGGTTATGCTTGAATTAAAAGGGGAATATAATCGTCTGATAGAGAAGAAAGCCGAAAATATGTATCGAACCATTAATCAAAAAACAGCTACTTTACCAGCAAGTAATCAAGCTGTAAAACAAATGGTTACTATAACACAAAATACCGACTTGACTCAACAAGAGACAGAACAATTATCACAATATGCTTCTAATGATGAGTATGTACAAAAACAACGAGAAGATATTCAAGAGCTAGCAGATTTATTTAAGGAAAAATTAGTGGGTACGGAAGCGGAAGATTACGAACAATTTATATCAGAGTTAGAAGAAGAATTTAAACCGCAGATTGATTTTTCTGCAACTTATAAGATTCAACTACATGATAAAAAGAAACCATTAGTTATTCGTGTAAATGAAAGAAATCTAAAATGTGAGTATACTAATATTGACAAAGCAGATGTAGAGATAGGCATTGAAAGTAATATTATGAGAGATATTATGTGTGGTAGAATGACTTTTCAGAGAGCATTTATGTCGGGAAGTATGACTATGAAAGGTGATTTCCAAGCATTAAAGACATTGGATCGGATGTTTCCTTTTATGGAGGTGAAATAGTATGAAGAAAGAGGGATGTATCTTTTGTAAAATAGCAAATGGTGAGATACCTACCTATACTATTTACGAAGATGAAATGTTTCGAGGAATTCTTGATGTATCTCCTGCAACGAAAGGACACACACTTATCTTACCAAAGGAGCATTGTACAGATTTATTTGATTTGAGCAAGGAACAATCATTACATATTATGGAAGTGGTACAAAAGGTTGGTAAGAAATTAAAAGAAACATTTGATTGTGCAGGAATCAATGTGATTCAAAATAATGGCGAAGTTGCGGGACAAACCGTTTTTCATTATCACTTACATTTAATTCCTCGTTATGAGGGGGATGGACAAAAGATTAGTTGGAATATTACAGATATTACTAAGGAAGAATTAGAAATAATACACCAATCTATTGTAATACAAGGAATTATCTAATAAAAAAAGACCAGTGGTCTTTTTTTATTAGATAATTCTAGAGAGATAGTGACTCTGCTTCAATTAAGGAAATAATATCTCGTATGGAATCAGTTACACTGTTAGAATTCATAGTAGTAATGATCGCTCTACGATTTGCATATACTGATTGTACAGTATCTATTAATATTTTAGGGGTTAAATCATCCTCATCTAAAACACTACTATATCCTTGTTTTTCAAAAGATTTCGCATTGAGAATTTGATCACCACGACTACTATGGGCTGGTAAAGGAATTAATATGTTCGGTTTCCGTAATGCTAATAATTCACAGATAGCATTAGCACCTGCACGAGAAATAACTAAGTCTGCAAGTGCAAGGATATCTTTTAGCTCTGTTTTAATATATTCGAATTGTGTATATCCTTCTATATTTAATAATAAATTATCTACTTTATCTTTACCACATAAATGAACAACTTGAAAGGACTTTAATAGTTCGGATAAGGATTCTCTTACAATTTTATTCACATTTGCAGCACCTAGACTACCACCAATTACCATGAGTACAGGCTTGTTAGCTGTGAAATTACAGAAATCTAAAGCTGCAATTTTATTACCCATTAATAATTCGGCACGAATGGGAGTACCTGTAACAATGGCTTTATCATTAGGAATATAATTAAGCGTTTCGTGAAAATTACAACAGACTTTTTTGGCAACTGGTATACAAAGTCGATTGGCAAGTCCTGGAGTCATATCAGATTCGTGAATGATACAAGGTATTTTTAATGAGGCAGCAGCACGTACAATAGGAACGCTAACAAAGCCTCCTTTTGAAAATAGGATACTTGGAGTAATCTCTTGTAGGGTTTGACGAGCCTCTTGATATCCTTTTAACACACGAAATGGGTCAGTAAAATTTTTCAGATCAAAATAACGTCGAAATTTACCAGTAGAAATTGGATAATAAGGTATCTTAAAATCTTCAATCAATTTACGTTCTATTCCGGCATGAGATCCTATATAGTGAATATCGTAATCCAGTGCTTTTAGATGTGGAATAAGAGCTAGATTAGGAGTAACGTGTCCAGCAGTACCACCACCAGTTAATACAATTTTTTTCATATAGTTTATTATCCCCGTTCTTATTAATTCGTTGTCATAGATTCCAAAGCAATGGCTAATTGATCTGGACAAGAACTTGCTTTATTGCCACACTGAATACCTTTTAAACGCTTAATTGCTTCATCTACTTTCATTCCAATGACTAAGCTACTGATACCTTTTAGATTTCCATTGCAACCACCTCCAAATTGTACAGATAAAATGGTGTTTTCTTCTAGTTCAATATCAATGTAATTAGCACATACTCCACTTGCTTGATAACGCATAATTTATTCCTCCTCTTCATATTTCTTAGATTATAACAGAAAAATGTATTAGTTAAAAGTAAAATCGTAAAGCAATAAAAAAATGTCGATAATGGTCATACGATTTATGGTTCAAATATATTGAGTATATAATGGAAATAGACTATAATGAATCATTACTATATGAAACGGAAAGGACTTTTAAAATGTCAACTTATTTAACGCATCAAATTATTACGATACTAATTATTGTATTCTTAGTATTAAGCATGTTGTACCAAATTATAATTGGTCTCTTATACCAAAATATGATGAAAGAGGCAGAAAATATGTCTTCAACCAAGCATAAATTATTAAATCAGTGTAAAATACAATTTTCAACTTATTATCAATTACATAACGGACATATAAATACACCAATTTATGTGGAACGTTTTCTAAGTAAGATGAAAATTGGAAAAATCAAAATTGGAAGTTTATCTCACATATCAGGACAGCTACTTTTACTATCAATTTTTTTTGCGGGAATTGGTATTTGCAAAGGAATTGCAGATGGTTTAAGTGCAAAGGAGATTGTTCCATATTATTTAATTAGTTTTCTAGGCTTATATTTATATTTTTCCATTACCTCTATGATTGATATACCTGGTAAAAAGGATATTTTAAAAATTACATTAATTGATTTCTTTGAAAATAGAATGGTGAATCGGTTGAATTTTAATATGACAGATGTTATCGCACAAAAAGAGTGGAACCCTATAGCAGGTAGAAGCCAAGATCAAATTCCTATATTAGAAGGGAAAGAAAGAGAAGAGGAACTACAAACAATTGTAAAACTGAATGGAGAAGAAACGCTAGAGGGTATCGTTGAGGAAAAAACATCATTAACAAAAGAAGAAGAATTGGCACTTTTAATAAATGAATTGTTTGCATGAAATGATAAAATATGAGATGAAAAGGAAAGAAGGTACATATGAAAATGATTGAATCTTTATTGGATGTAGAACATACTTTGGCAAAAGAGCTTCTTACTCAATGTACAGATCCATGGGAAGCCTTTACGAAGTTAGATAGTTACATTCTACAATTAGGTATGAGACTAGATAAGGAATATATTAGAGTAGATTCTGATATATGGGTTCATAAAACGGCAATAATTACTCCTTCGGCAATGATTGTAGGTCCCTGTATAATTGGTACTGATACAGAAATACGACACTGTGCATTTATTAGAGGTTCGGTAATTATAGGAAATCAATGTGTGGTGGGTAATTCAGTAGAAGTAAAAAATGCTATTTTATTTGATAATGTACAGATACCTCATTATAATTATGTAGGAGATAGTATATTAGGATATTATGCACATATGGGAGCAGGTGCTATTACATCTAATGTCAAATCTGATCAAAGTATTATTTCTATACAAGAGGAGGGAAATAAGCGATCCACAGGACGGAAGAAAATGGGTTCTATTCTAGGGGATTATGTAGAAATAGGATGCAATAGTGTGCTAAATCCAGGCACGATTATTGGTAGAAATACTAGTGTATATCCTTTAACTAGTGTGAGAGGAACTATTGATGAGTATTCAATTGTTAAATCTAATAGTAAAGTGGTTAAGAAAACAAAACAAATTATATATAGTGATTCAATAGAAAAATTTTTACAAGTACTACAATTAAATGAAAAAGATGTAATTGCCATTGATGGTCCATGTGGTTCAGGGAAAAGTACTTTAGCAGATGCTATTGCTCAAAATGCACTGGTAGATATTATTCATATGGATGACTTTTATCTACCTTTAGAATTGCGTACAGAAGATAGATTGCAAGAATGTGGTGGTAATCTTCATTATGAACGTTTTTATGAAGAGGTGGTAAAAGGAATTCAGTCTAATAAGGAGTTTTCCTATCAAAAGTTTAGCTGTCAAGCAATGGATTACGTAGAAACGGTGAAAGTTAGTAATCAAAATCCAATTGTCATTGAGGGTTCTTATAGTTTGCGATCAGATTTTAGAGAACTTTATACAAAGAAAGTATATCTAGAAGTGGATGAAGGTACACAGAAAGCAAGAATTATTAAACGTGTAGGCAAAGAACGTTATGAAGATTTTAAAAACGTTTGGATTCCAAAAGAAAAAGAGTATTTAGATCAATTTGAAATTAAAGAAAAAGCAGACATTATTTTAAAAGGGTAATGTCTGCTCATTTCATCTAAGACGCAGTTGTACGAGAAATATATAATACTTTTGCATGATTAACAGCAAATAGTACGCTAGGTACAATAATAATATGAGAAATAATTCCTGGAATTCCACCAAGCATTGCTCCTGATGTTAAGAAAGCAGCAATAGTATATTCTCCCCCACCAGAACCAAGTAGTGCAAATGTGGTCACAAAGTAAGTGGTAATACCATAGGCTAGACGTCCACTTAACATGGCAGTAATTAAAGAGATATAAATATTTTTAGCAGATTGACCGATCTTCTCGCTCATAAAACCTGTAAAGAAACCGTATCCTGCAAGTTCTACACACATAGGAATAGCGATAAATAACGGTGGAACACCGTAGACAGCTATTTTAATCAATGGACTTAGAAAACCTACCATAAATCCATAGCGTTTGCCACATATAAACCCACATAATAGAACAGGGATATGTAATGGAGAAATAATTGCACCAATAGTAGGACTAACACTACCAATTGCCGCAGGTAAAATCATACCTAATGCAAGAAAAAATGCTGCTAATACAAGATTTTGCGTTTTTCTATTCATATAAACCTCCTTAAATAATACATCAACAAAGTATCTATTTCTATTAAACATGAAATCTTCACAAAAGTAAAGAGGATTCTATATTTATCTGTATTAATTTATGAACATAGTAATCAATAAGGGGATATGAGTTTACTTTCCTTGTATAATACACTATAATGAGATAAGTAAATATTTGTAAAAAGATTAGGAAGGAATCAGAGTTGTGTATAAGAATCAAATAACAGATGTGATCAGCATGATGCGGAGAGCATTGAATACATTAGATTATCGTTTAATAGATCATGGAGAGAGGGTAGCTTATATTGTATTAAAGTTATTTGAAAAAGATGTGAACTATTCCCATGAACAATTAGTTAAAATATGTTATTTAACGTTATTTCATGATATAGGAGCTTATAAAACAGAAGATTTAGATGCATTGACTAATTCAGATAGTCTCTTTCAGTTTGAAGTGGCACAGACAATTCATCACTCTATTTATGGATTTTTGTTTTTAAAAGAACATGAATTTTTTGAAGAATTTGCAGATGCGGTATTATTTCATCATTTATTTTACGATAAATTATTAGAAACAGATTGTATGAATAAGGAAATTGCTTCCGCTATTTTCTTAGCAGACCGATTAGATATGTTAATGATGAGAGGGCGTGTAAAAACACCTACACAAGCTATAGATTTTCTTAGAAATGGTGTGTTTAACCAAAAATTAGCATACTTATTAGGGGAACTAGAAGAAGAAGAGGGGACTATTACAAAAGTATTAGACCGAAGTTATTTACGAGAATTAGTAGATTTTCTAAATAATATCAAACCAAATTCTAAGAGGACTCAAGCATTAGTACATATCCTACCTCATGCTATAGATTTTCGAAGTGAGCACACAGTGACTCATACTACCGCAACCGTTAAGATTTCGGTTATGTTGGCGAATTATTGTGGACTTACGGAGGAAGAAGTAACGAATGTATATTTAGGAGCATTGTTACATGATGTGGGAAAGATTTCGGTAACAACAGCAATTTTAGAAAAAGATAGTAAGTTATCTGATAACGAATTTAATGCTATGAAAGACCATGTGGTATTAACGGAGTATATTTTACATGGCTGTGTAAGTGAACAAGTATTGCATATTGCTTCAAGACACCACGAGAAATTAGATGGTACAGGTTATCCGAAAAAGATTACAGAGAAAGAGTTAACTTTAGCAGATCGTATTGTGGCTGTTGGTGATATACTAAGTGCTTTAATGGGAAAACGTAGTTATAAAGATCCTTTTCCAGAAGAAAAGGTAAAAGCAATCGTTATGGATTTAGCAGAAAATGGTAAACTTTGTAAAGAAGTGATTAATCAAGCTATGATTCATTATAAAGAATTAGAAGAAAGTGTAGCAATAGTAAGTGATGAGGCTGTTAATAAATATGAACAGTCTCAAATTGAAGCTAAAAACCTATTGCAAAAATATGAAGGATATTATTAAAAGAGCAATTTTTTGGAAATGATAACAGTATGATATAGGAACTTTGTAGTGAAGTGTATCAGTCGAGTATATAATTTAGGAAGGCACAAGATGAATGTAATGAATACGAATACCATTGAGAATATAAGAAAGTCATTTTCGGGAGAATGTGAAGCGATTGTACGATATCATATTTTTGCGGATATTGCCAAAACGGAAGGTAGGCTAGAAGATGCGAATCTTTTTCTTGGAATGGCAAAAAACGAAATGGAACACGCCAAAATATGGTATAAATATTTACAAGAACAAATAGGGGATACAGCAGCGAATTTGTTAGAATCAGCAGGGAATGAAAATGATGAATGGAAAGAAATGTATCCTCAATTTGCAAGAGAAGCTAAGAAAGAAGGATTTGAAGAAATTGCCACATTATTTGAACGAATTGCTTCTATTGAATGTAGTCATGAACGAAAATTCCTAGAAAGAAGTATGGAAACAACACAAGAAGAAGGAAAAGAAGAAAAAGTTGTACCTAATAAGAAGGAGAACTATTACTGTATCTTCTGTGGATTTGCTTCCAAGGAAAGTCTTTCTATTTGTCCTGTATGTAATGCAGAACAAGCATTTGAATAAAAATTATTTCTTATAAAAGTTCTTAATACCATCTAATTGGGAAGTCATATTCCCTAATAGTAAATCTAAAATAGTAATAGCCACCATAGACTCTACTACTACTACTGCACGAGGCACAATAACAGGATCATGTCGTCCTTGAATAGATATTTCTTGTAGGTTCCCCAATTGATTTAATGTATGTTGCGTACTAGCAATAGATGGAGTAGGTTTTATGGCTACTCGAAGAATAATGGTACTACCATCACTAATCCCACCTAGAATGCCACCGGCATGGTTTGTTTCTTTTACAATCTGTCCATCTTCTGTGGTAGAATACTGGTCATTATTTTCGCTTCCCATCATGGTGGCTACTTGAAAACCATCTCCAAGTTCAAAACCTTTTACAGAACCAATAGAACAAACAGCTTTTGCAAGGTTAGCACTTAATTTTTCAAAGCAAGGTTCCCCAATGCCAACGGGCATATGATTGATTTGACATTCTATAATACCACCGGAGGAATCTTTTTCATTCATACAAGATTCGAGATAAGTAGCAGCTTCTTTGGCAGCAGATGGATCAGGCATATAAAGTGGGTTATCTTCTATAGTAGAGTAGTCGCAATTCGATTCTTTAATAGCAATGGGACCAATGGATTTGGTGTAAGTGAGTAACTCTATATTAAGTTGTCCTAATAATTTAGAAGCAATAGCACCTGCAATAACGCGACTGATTGTTTCGCGACCAGAAGAGCGTCCTCCTCCTCGATAATCACGAAATCCATATTTTTGATCATATGTATAATCTGCATGACCGGGGCGATAATAGCTAGCAATATCTCCATAATCTTTAGAACGTTGGTCTTGATTTTGTACGAGAACGGAAATAGGAGTTCCAGTAGTTTTTCCGTCGAAGACTCCAGATAGAATATGTGCTGTATCACTTTCTTTTCTTTGGGTAGTAAATTTAGATTGACCAGGTTTACGGCGATTAAGAAATAACTGGATATCCTCTTCGCATAGAGATAATCCAGCAGGACAGCCATCAATGACGACTCCTATGGCAGTGCCATGAGATTCTCCCCATGTAGAAATTTTAAATAGGGAACCTAACGTTGAACCAAACATTTTAAAAACTCCTTTTTCATTATAACATTGTAATAGGTAGGTATTTATTTATTCATTTTATACGGTGCATCTGCAGGATAACCACCTTTTAATTTCTGCATCCCACGTTGTACTGCATCTTTAGAGTCTTTCCAGTCAGCATCGTGGTTACGATAGTCAAATTTTTCGACTAACCAAGAGACATCTTCTGAGACACGTACCATATTTTCTTCCATTAATTTAAATACAATTTCATAGAATTCTTTTTTTTGATCTTCTTTTAGTTGAATGTCTGCCATAATACAAAGTTTTTTTAGATGTGATAGACAGAATCCTTTGCTTTCTTTTATTTTTGTATGAAATTCTGATTCTGTTTTAAATAATACAAAGAAGGTATCTAAGTAGCGTTCAAATATCTCCTTAGAACGCTTACATACATAACAAGACTCTTCTTTTTCTTGAATCCAATTCACAAGTGAATTTTGTGAAGGTGCATTACTTTTCTTGGAAAATAAAGATAGTTTTTTAGAATCAAATGATTGAAACTGTTGTTTCATTTCTTTGATCATTGTTTCGTAATGGGTTTTTAGAATCCATCCATTTCCTAGTGTATTGCTATAATCATACATCTTCTGAAAGTGCAATTGACAAAATCCTTCTTGATCAGTAGTACTGCGAATATCACTTTCCATATAAGAAGAACAATTTCCTAATAGAAAATCTAACATATCTTGTTCTAATTTACGCTCGATAAAGCAAAAAGGGCATTCATCATGTTCGTTGAAAGCATCATTTAAGGGAATGGTATATAATTTTTCTTTCATAGTCGTAGTTTGTACTCCATTCTGATTGTTTTGAAAAGAATCTTAAGAGGTTTCCGTTGTAGTATATCATGTAATGTAGAGTTGTAGCAATTAATTTAGTGAATTATTTGTGTTTTTTGGTATGAAATTACAGCATTTAATTGATTCTTACCAAATAGATAGGGTATAATATAAAGTAAATATAATATGAATGAGTAAGACTGTAAGAGTAAGTAATATAATTAATAAAAGAGTTCCAATAAAAGGAGAATATAATGGACAACATTACTAAGGAATACATAGAACAGCAAGCACCAGATTTAGCAACTATTAAAAATGCTAATTCTTTGTGTAACAAGAATTCATTTATCAATCAATCAAGAACTGAAAATGATGATTTATATTTTGCAGAATGTAAGGGTAGTGGTAAGAGTAATTATAAAGTATCAGTTGATTTTTCAATAGAGAATCAACC
The DNA here is from genome assembly GCA_044425555.1 of Eubacteriales bacterium. Lineage (GTDB taxonomy): Bacteria > Bacillota > Clostridia > Lachnospirales > Lachnospiraceae > JAWXVE01. The sequence continues at coordinate 19,429 of JAWXVF010000004.1, read as the reverse complement.
TGTGTTTCGTTGCAGTTGCCCAAGTAGGAAGTTACCATGTAAACATAGTATAGGATTGTTACAAGATATTTTAAATGGTTCTGTCTATGAAGTGGCTGAAATTCCAGAAGATATTTTAGTGAAACGTGAGAAAGCAGCTAAGAGAAAAGAGAAGAAAGAAGAAAGTGTTGCCAACCCAAAACCGAAAAAAGTAAATAAAGCAGCAAAGTTAAAGAAAATGAAAAAGCAATTAGAAGGTTTAGAATTGGCAGAGAAATTAGTGAAAGAAATCTTAGAAAAAGGTGTGGCAACTATTGATGTGCAAGGCGTGAAAACGTATACAAGTCTTGCTAAAGAATTTGGTAATTATTACCTAACTGGAGTTCAGGGATATGTATATGAATTAATCAATGAAATCAACCAAGTGAAAGAGAAAAAGAAAGCACAAGATGACAAAGAAGATTATTCAGGAGTGATACAAACCTTAGTGCAATTAAATTCGTTGATTAAAAAATCAAAAGGATACTTAGAAAAACGTGTGGAAGAAGAAAATGTAGAAGATGATGACAATGAACTATATGAACACTTAGGGGGTGTGTGGAAGTTAGAGCAATTAAATGAGATGGGTCTTAAGAAAGAACAGCCTAAATTGTTACAAATTGGTTTTGTGATAGAAGATTCTAAGGCAGAGAAACAATATACAGATATAAGTTATTTTTGTGATTTAGAAAGTGGTGCTATTAATCCTGCATATAATTATAGACCATATAAGGCAACTAAATATATTAAGGAAGAAGACATTATTTTTGATGTATTAATACCAGAGGTATTGACTTACTATCCAGGAAGTATGAATCAGCGGATTCGCTACCATGAATACAAACTAGAAGAAGTATCTTCCGCACATATAGAAGCATTGCGTAAGTTTGGAGCAGATGTGGAAACAAGCATGAAAGTGGCTAAGAATTATTTGAAGAATACCTTGTCAAAAAATGCGTTTCCTGTGTTACTTTCTTATCAGGAAATCGGTTACAATGAGGAGAATGAATTAATTTTACAAGACCAATTAGGAAAACAAATTCGAATTGTAGCGCCCAATACAAGAATTCACCAAAACTTGCAGAATCTACCTAGCAGTCATCTCTATGAAGATCAAGTCTTATTTGGAGAAGTATTCTATTATGGTGATAAGAAGGAACTGTGTATCTCGCCATTTAGTATTATTGCACAACAAGTAGTGTACTTATAGGAGGAACTAAGAGGATGTTAGAATTATTAGAACAATTAAAAGAGCGATTAGAGTTTTCTGTTTTAGGGAGTATTCACTTAATCAAACAAGACTTTAAGCTACAAAAAGCCATTGATGAATTTGCAGGGATAGCCACTTCTTCTAAAGTCTTTGAGAAAATATATGGATTGGCGAAAGCGTTAGTAGAGAAGGATTGTGAGGATAAGGCAAGTGAAATACTAGATTTATTAGCCTTAATTAATGCAGTAATCCTTACACAAACAGTTACAACAAGTGGTAATAAAATACAAGAATTAAACGTAACAGAAACAGAATATATCAGAATTTCAAGTAAAACTATGAATGCTTTTTATGATGCAGTATATCAGAGTGGTTCAGGTCGTTTAGATGCAGTCCAAACTATATTACAAGATAAAAGTCTAGTAAATGATTATCGAATCTTTCAAGGAATCTTAGAGGGAACAAAGGACCGTTACTTTGAGATGAAAGACTGTATGATTGACCAATTGTCACAGTGTGACAAAAAAATGATTCCTTATTTAAAAAAATTAGGAGAAACAGAAGAATACGATAAGATGACCATGCTTTATATTGTAAGTAAGATCGGACAAGGCAGTGAAGATGAATATTTAAAAGGTCTATACGATGAATTAGAGAAAGATAATGCTAAGAAAAGAACGAAGAAGAATACTACGCAACAAGTACAGATTCACTCCATGGTAACGCCTAATCAAGATAACTTTGAATTCTTTTCCTATGTATTTCGTAATTCGGAGGAACAACTCATGGCAACGCTAAAATTAATTCAAATGTCGGAGCGATACCATGAGAATTATGTGAATCGTTTAGGGGAAGATGTAATTACGTACCTTACAGAAGAGAAAGGTAATAAAGAAGGCCTTCCTATTATTTATAGTACAGATACTACCATTTGTGATTTCTTATTAGATGAACTAGAAATAGAAATGAAAAAAGAAAAAGTGATTTCTAATGATGAAAGTATGAACAGTAATCACAAGCGATATACACTATTATTTTTAGGAGTAAATAAACCAAGTGAGAGATGGTTTAATACCATATTATTGCTACTAGAAAAAGATGCTAGACTATTTATGAAAGTAACCAAATCGTTTGCAGGTGATTACACAAGGAAACAGGAGATACGTTTAATTATCGAACTGATTTGTGAGTACGTATTATTACATAGAGAAAAAGTGAATGAAGATTTTCTAGAAAAAGTATATGGTATGATAGGAGAGGAAAAAGTAGCTATAGAATTTGTCCAAGATATATCAAAGATGTCGGCCATCGATTTATATGATACGTATGCTACTTATTTAAAGAATCCTAAGACTAGAAGTATTGGAACGAGTATTTTCTATACGATCAACTACCGAATACATTATCGTGATGGACAATATTATGTAGGTTCCGTATATGAAGAAGCTATTGGAAAAGCTTTTTATTCTATGTATACAAGTCGATATGATACTTATTATCAGAAAGCTATGGAAGATGAATACCTTGTACAACGTGGAAAAACTCTATTTGGTGAACCATTAGATCCTAGATGGTATGCAACCTACATGGAAGTAGTAGGTGTGGTAAATGTAGATATGTTATTTCCGCAGAGTTATATAAGTGATTGCAAGCTATCCACTCAAAGTACCGTGACGGTAAAATCTTACTACGGTAGCATATACGTAGTTCGTAAGTTAGTGCAATTAATGGATGTACATTATGAGAAAGAAATTAGGCAATTAACAGCGTTAACTATGAAACATCTAGGTAGAATTAAACAAAGTATGTACCATTGTGAAGATACCCCATCACGTTCTATTATGCTAGATGAAATGCGAATAATAGAAGAAAAAGCTAAGAAAAAATCATAAGAATCATAAGAAATTAGGAGAAAATCATGAGTGAAATACAAAGACAATCAGCAGAACATTTATTTCAAGAAGAAATTAATGCCTTAATTAAGGCAGAGAAACATCCCATTCCATCGGGATGGAAAATGTCACCACGTTCGGTTTATACTTATATTGTAGGTGGTAAAGTGGGGAAAATGGAGATTACTCCTAAGTATATTGGAGCTAATCGCTTAGTGGAAATTGCCATTTCTACTTTAGTAACAGATCGTTCTCTATTGTTAATTGGAGAACCCGGAACAGCAAAATCATGGCTTTCGGAACACTTAACAGCTGCCATTAATGGGGATTCTACCAAAGTAATACAAGGAACGGCTGGTACTACAGAGGAAAATATTCGCTACACTTGGAATTATGCCTTATTAATTGCAAAAGGACCTAGCGATGATGCATTAATTAAGAGTCCTATTTTTCATGCGATGGAAACGGGGAGTATTGCGCGTATGGAAGAGATTTCAAGATGTGCTTCTGAAGTACAAGATGCCTTGATTTCTATTCTATCAGAAAAGCGAATTGCTATACCAGAATTAGCCAAAGAGATTCCTGCTAAGAAAGGATTCTCGATTATTGCTACGGCCAATACAAGGGATAAAGGTGTGAATGATATGTCTTCTGCACTTAAGAGACGTTTTAATATTGTGGTCTTACCATCACCTGCAACCATAGATCAAGAGATGGAAATTGTAAAAACACGTATGGAACAATTATCGAAAAGTCTTGATCTAAATGCACAATTGCCAGAAGATGATGTAGTAGAAAAAGTATGTACTATATTTAAGGAAATTCGTGATGGAATTACACTAGATAAAAAGCAAAAGATTAAACAACCATCAGGAGTCTTGTCTACTGCAGAGGCAATTTCTATTCTAGCTAATAGCATGGCACTAGCAGGAAGTTTTGGAAAAGGAGAAGTAACAAGTTACGATTTGGCAGCAGCATTACAAGGGGCTATTGTAAAAGATGAAAGTAGTGATGGAAAAATATTCTTAGAATATATTGAGAATGTAATGAAAAAGCGAGAAGGAAGTTGGGTAGAACTTTATAAAGAGTGCAAGAAATTAAATCGTGAGGTGAAATAGTATGCCCAAATTTTTAGGAGTGCGTCACCTTTCTCCCAATGGAGCATTTCATATTGTGCAAGAATTAGAAAGGTTACAACCAAAAGTCGTACTAATAGAAGGTCCATCAGATTTTACAGAATTCATGCCAGAATTATCTCATAAAGACATCAAGCCACCTTTTGCTATATTAGCGTATACCAAAGAGAAGCCCATTAAAACTATTGTGTTACCTATGGCAATTTATAGTCCTGAATACCAAGCAATATTGTGGTGCTTAGAACATAAGATAGAGTGTAAGTTTATTGATCTACCAAGTGGTCTTTTTGTGGCACTAGAGGAAACTTTATTACAAAAGGAAAGAGAAGAACAAGAAGTCAATGAGGAAGTGGTGGAAGAGAGAGAAGAATCTGTACAAGTACGTTCCATTTACCAAATGTTAGATGAGCAGTTTGGTTCTTATGAAACCTTTTGGGAAAGTGCGATTGAACATAGTGCAATCAATTATTTTGAAGCAGTCAATCAATATGGTGCAGGACTGCGAGAATTTGACCAAAAGTCACAATATGATTATGCCATGAATTATATTCGAGAATCCTATATGAAAAAGAAGATAGAAGATACCATTGCTTCTGGAATAGAGCAAGAAGATGTAGTAGTTATCACCGGTTCCTTTCACGTAGAAGGATTAAAAGAATCAGGAGAGCCAGCAATAATTACTCCAATGACAGAAAAAGAGTTAGAAAGCTTACCAGTAATAGTGACTCATAAAACGTTGATGCCCTACTCCTATTTTAAATTATCTAAGCAAGCAGGATATGGGGCAGGCAATTATGCTCCTAATTATTACCATATGTTATGGGAAGAGATCAATCATGGACGTATTGAACAGGTGGGAATTGAATATCTAACTAGTATTGCAAGAGCAATGAGAGAAGCAGGTCATAACGCTTCTTCGGCACAAATTATTGATGCTATGAATCTAGCAAATTCTTTAGCTACCTTATGTGGACGACCATATCCAGTGTTAGCAGACTTACAAGATGCTAGTATGACTTGCTTTGGTGAAGGGGAATTGGGAAGTGTTGCTTATGCCAAAACTTTAGTAGAGATTGGGACTACCATAGGGTATCTACCAGATGGAATGAGTAATACTTCTATACAACAAGATTTTCAGAATCATACGAAAGAGTTGAAGTTAGATTCATATATTACAGTGACTAATAATGAACTTTCTCTTGATTTACGTGAGAATATTCATGTGAAAACAGAGAAATCAGCTTTTTTAGATTTGAATCGTTCCTTTTTCTTGCACCGCTTACAAGTGCTAGGGATTCATTTTTGCAGTATTCTTCGTCAAAATCAAGATAATGCAACCTTTCGTGAAAAATGGAATGTACAATGGTCTACAGAAGTAGAAATGGAATTAGTAGAAAGTTCATTACTTGGTGATACCATAGAGGAAGCCACAATACAATACATGAAGAATAACATTGAGAATAATCCCAGTATCAGTACGATTACTTATGAGATTCTAAATAGCTTTTTGTGTGGATTACCACAAGCCTTAGAAGAATTTATCGTGGTTTTTCAAATGGAAACCATTGATAGTACAGACTTCTTAGGATTTTCTAAGTGTATATCCCACTTAATGACGATTATTAATTATGGAAGTCTTAGAAGAATGGACACTGATTCTATTAGACAAATCTTAGAAAATCTATATAATAAGGTCGTTCTTATGGTGGAAGAGAATATGGATTGTGATGATGGGCAAGTAAAAGAAAGTATGTATGCCATAGATATTATAGATTCTTTAACAGTGGAGTTAGAAGAGATTGATGATACCTCTTGGTTAGCAATACTTGATTCTTTAACAGACAACCTAACAATTAATCAATTTCTATCAGGCTATGCAACAGCCTTATTAGTAGAAAAAGGATATTATACACCTGCTCATGTAGAGAATAAGATTATTTTTCATCTATCAAGTAGTATGGAGGGTAGTATTACGGCAAACTGGTTAGAAGGGTTATGTATGAAGAATCGCTACCAACTGATTCTAAATCTTAATATATGGAAATATTTCGATGAATATATAGAGAGATTAGATTGGGAAGAATTTAAGCGAATTGTTTTATTCCTAAGGAGGGCTTTCACCAAATTCTCTAGCAATGAAAAAGATTCCATAGTGGATAATCTGAGAGAATTATGGGGAATCACCATAGGGAATTCTTCAATTAATACTGAGATTTCTAGTGAAACTTTAGAACAATTAGCAACCATGGATGAAGAGTTTGATTTTGATGATATTTAGAGAAAGGTATGGTAGAAGATGGATCAGATAAAACGTTGGAGATTAATCTTAGGAGAAGAAACTCAAGAAAAGTTAAGTGAATTAGACGAGAAAGGACTTTCCCTAACGGGAGAAGAATTGCTTATGGATCATGCTTTACAAGAAATCTATGCCAACCGTAACTTTCAAGAGGTAGGCGAAAGCGATGGAACACAAGGTGGTAGAGGGAAGTCCTTTCCAGAGGCTTCTAAATGGTTAGGAGATATCCAAAGTATCTTCAATAAAGATATTGTAAAAATCATTCAAAATGATGCTATTGAACGTTGTGGATTAAAGCAACTACTTATGGAGCCAGAAGTTCTTGATAACATGGAGCCTGATGTAAACCTTGCATCTACTATTATGCTGATTAAGGAACAAGTACCAGCTAAAAGTAAGGAAAATGTACGAAGATTTATTAAGAAGATAGTGGAAGACATTAATAAACGTTTAGCAGAAGACGTAAGAAAAGTAATTTCTGCCAAATTAAATAAGAAGGAACATTCACCTATTCCTTCTGCAAGAGCCATAGATTTTAAATATACCATTCAAAGAAATCTAAAAAATTATAATCAAGAGTATAACACCATCATACCTGAAAAAATATACTTTTATGATAGTGCTAGTAAAAACGATTCCAATAAATGGACGATTATCCTAGATGTAGATAAGAGTTATTCTATGGGAGAATCGGTTATCTATTCTTCTGTGTTAAGTTGTATCTTAGCAAGTGTTAATGCAGTGAAGACGAAAATTGTTTCATTTGATACTCAAGTAGTAGACTTAACTCATTTAAGCGATGATCCTGTGGAATTATTATATGGTTTTAATATGGGTGGTGGAACGGATATTAATAAATCTATAGCGTATTGTGAAACACTAATTGAAAATCCATCGAAAACCATTTTCTTCTTAATTAGTGACTTAGAAGAAGGTGGAAATGCATCTGAGATGTTAAATCGCTTAGGGAATCTAAAAGAGCAAGGTGTAGTAGTAGTGAGTTTATTAGCGATTACCGATAGTGGAACTCCTCATTATGATAAAGCAGTTGCGGAGAAGATTGGGAAATTAGGTATTTCTTGTTTTGCCTGCTCTCCCAATCAATTACCGGAGTTATTAACGAAAGCACTGAATCATCAAGGGAAATTAACACTTGATAGTAGCAATTAATTCCTGATTACTTACCTCTAGTACGATATGTTGATTGTTCATAATAGTACCTTCTAGGATTAATTTAGCCACCAGTGTTTCTACGTGTTTCTGTAAGAAACGTTTAAGAGGTCTTGCACCATAATTAGGCTCGTAACCGCCTTTCACTAAATACTTTTTCGCTTCTTTGGTCAATTCTATTACAATGGACTTATCTTGGAGTCGTATATTAATATCGGCAATTAGTAAGGTGATAATAGAATCAATGTGATTCTTGCTTAAAGGTGTGAATAGTACAGTTTCATCTAAACGATTTAGGAATTCGGGGCGAAAATGAGTTCGTAATTCTTCTATCACTAATTGTTCGCAAGAAGCTATAATGTTACCTGCTTCATCAATACCTTCTAATAAATGGTGAGATCCAATATTAGAAGTCATAATTAGAATAGTATTTTTAAAATCAACAGTACGTCCTTTAGAATCGGTAATGTGTCCATCATCTAAGACTTGTAATAATACGTTGAACACATCATTATGAGCTTTTTCAATTTCATCAAATAAGATGACAGCATAGGGTTTTCTACGAACTGCTTCTGTTAATTGTCCACCTTCTTCATATCCTACGTAACCAGGAGGAGCTCCTAGTAACCTTGATACGGAATGTTTTTCCATATATTCACTCATATCAATACGAATCATATTACTTTCGTCATCAAATAGACATTCTGCTAAAGCTTTAGCAAGTTCGGTTTTTCCGACGCCAGTAGGACCTAAGAATAAGAATGAGCCAATGGGTTTGGTGGGATCTTTAATCCCTGCCTTAGAGCGTATAATGGCTTCGCTCACCTTTGTGACACCATCTTCTTGACCGATAATTCGTTTGTGTAATTCTTGATCAAGTTGTAATGTTTTATGACGCTCACTTTCATTTAATTTTGCAATAGGAATACCTGTCCATTTAGAAATGATCTTAGCAATATCATCTTCAGAAACACTTTCATGAACGAAAGATAAGTCTTTTGCTCTAATTTGTTCTTCTTCTATAACAAGTTGCTGTTGCAACTTGGGTAAACATCCATATTGTAATTCAGCAGCCTTATCTAAATCATAACTTTGTTCGGACTTTTGGATTTCTTGGTGAATAGTTTCTATTTCTTCCCGTAACGTTTGCACCTGTTCAAGAGACGAGCGTTCATTATCCCATTCTGCTTTTTGAATATGGAACATATCGCGTAACTCTGCTAGTTCGCTTTGTAAATTTGATAGGCGATCTTTGCTAAATTGGTCGTCTTCTTTTTTTAGAGCAGCCTCCTCGATTTCTAATTGCATAATGCGACGTTGCTGTTCATCTAATTCTGTAGGCATAGAATCTAGTTCGGTTTTAATTAGAGCACAGGCTTCATCTACTAGGTCAATTGCTTTATCTGGAAGAAAACGGTCTGAAATATATCTATTGGATAAAACCACAGCAGATACTAAAGCTCCATCTGTAATCTTAACACCATGAAATACTTCGTATCGTTCCTTTAAGCCACGTAAAATAGAAATGGCATCTTCAACTGTTGGTTCATTTACCATAATAGGTTGAAATCTTCGCTCTAATGCAGCGTCCTTTTCGATATAGAGTCGATATTCGTCAAGAGTAGTAGCACCAATACAATGTAATTCACCTCTAGCTAACATAGGTTTTAACATATTGCCTGCATCCATTGCGCCATGATTCTTACCAGCACCAACAATGGTATGAAGTTCATCTATGAATAAGAGAATTTGTCCATTGCTATTTTTCACCTCTTCTAAGACGGCTTTTAGACGTTCTTCGAATTCGCCTTGATACTTTGCACCTGCAATTAATGCTCCCATATCTAAGGAAAAGATGACTTTATTCTTTAAGCCTTCTGGAACATCGCCACGTACAATTCGTTGTGCAAGTCCTTCTACAGCAGCAGTTTTCCCAACGCCTGGTTCGCCGATTAATACAGGATTATTCTTAGTCTTCCTAGATAAAATACGAATGACATTACGAATCTCATCATCTCTTCCTATGACAGGATCTAATCTTTGTTCTCTGGCTCGTTCCACAAGATCGTAGCCATATTTATTCAAAGTATCATAGGTGGCTTCTGGGGTGGTTGAGGTTACTTTTTGATTGCCTCGTATCTGTGCTAATGCTGTGAGAAAACGATCACGGTGAATCCCATATTCTTTGAAAATAGCTTTGATCTCATGGTTAGCATATTGTATTAGGGATAGGAATAAATGCTCGACTGATACGTATTCATCGCCCATTTGTTTCGCTTCGTTTTCGGCATAAATCATTACAGAGTTAAGACCTTGCCCATAATAAGGATTACCTCCTTGCACTTTTGTTCGTTTAGAAAGACCTTGTTCTACACGTTGTATGAATTCTGAAGTACGAATCTCCATCTTTTCAATCATTTTACGTATCAGACTGTCTTCTAATTCTAGTAGAGCGTATAGCAAATGTTCTTGTTCTAATTCTTGATTTCCATACTCCATAGCAACCTTCTGACAACTGTTAATGGCTTGGATTGAATTTTGAGTGAATTTTTCAATATTCATGTTAATACCTCTCTTTCTCACAAACTGATAAATTAGTATGATTAGTTATTAACATGAATATACACTGAATTGTTAGCACTGTCAATAGGTGAGTGCTAACAATGTGGTAAGAAAATTATTAGTAGGTAACTTAGACCAAGTATCATTAGCATATTAAATTGTCTACGTTAAGTGAAATAATAAATCTGTAAATAAAGATATACTTATATTTATGGATGGGTTATAATTTTATAAAGACATTATATAGAACAATTTGTAAAATTAGATAGGAAAATACATGAATAACCAACTTATTATCGCAGCTCGTTCTAGAGTAATTATTACGACGATTACTAAGGGGTGAGAATATAGTTGATTGAATTACTACATATGTAAAGAGGGAATGATTATGATTTATGTAATGAGTGATCTACATGGATGTTTTGAAGAATATAAGAAAGGATTAGATTTAATTAAGTTTAGTAGTGAAGATTCCTTATATATACTTGGCGATTGTATGGATCGTGGTAATAAACCAGTGGAGCTATTAAAAGATATTAAAAGTAGGAAGAATATATATCCGATTTGTGGAAATCATGATATTGAAGCACTTTGCTTTATACGAGGGTTATTGTATCAGGAAGACTCTATTCATAGTCATGCTCTTATGACAGATGTAGATACATGGTTAGGGAATGGAGGAACAGTAACATACCATAGTTTTCTTGAATTGCCTGAAGAGGAGTGCAGAGAATTGCTCCAATATATAGAGGAACTTCCTGTGTATTATGAAATTGAAGTAGAAGGTGAGAGATATCTACTAGTACATGGTGGATTAGAACCTTTTGTAAAAGGTAAGAAAATAGAAGCGTATTCTATGAAGCAGATGATTAACTCCCGTATCCAATATGACAAAAAATATTTTGAACATCGATACACAGTAACAGGGCATACACAAACACCTAATCAGAAAATTGTACGAATGAATCAACATGTGGCGATTGATTGTGGGTGTGCTTATGGTGGGAATTTAGGAATTTTATGCTTAGATACAATGGAAGAATTCTACATAAAATCTGATTGTGTTATAGGGTTTGTCAAGTAAACTTACACAGTTTACTTAATAAAGCCGAGTAACCACTAGTAGTGAAATTGAGGCTCTGACTTTGCGATAGCCCTATTATACAATGAAAAAAATAAAAAAAGTATTGTGTCTTACAATCTAAATACAGTATAATAATAATTAGTAACATTTTATGGAGAAGATTAATAACGAGCAATAGTAAGGAGATGCCATGAGAAGAATCGGGATGCTTACAAGTGGAGGAGACTGCCAAGCTTTAAATGCTGCTATGCGTGGAGTAGCAAAGAGTTTGGTGAATAGTTTGGATAGTGTAGAAATTTATGGCTTTCTAGAAGGCTATAAAGGTTTGATATATAATAATTTTCGTATGTTAAGTTACTCTGACTTTTCGGGTATTCTCACCCAAGGAGGAACAATCCTAGGGAGTTCAAGAACACCTTTTAAAACCATTCGAGATTTTGACAAAGATGGATTGGATAAAGTAGAATCAATGAAAAAGAATTACTACGTCCACCACCTAGATTGTCTAGTGATTCTAGGTGGCAATGGGACGCATAAAACTGCTAATCTGTTACGAGAAGAAGGGTTGAATATCATTACATTACCAAAGACTATTGATAACGATCTTTTTGGCACTGATATGACATTTGGATTTCAAAGTGCGGTAGACATTGCCACACAAGCTATTGATTGTATTCATACTACAGCATCTTCTCATGGGAGAGTATTTATTGTAGAGATTATGGGTCATAAAGTGGGATGGTTAGCATTAAATGCAGGTATGGCAGGAGGAGCAGATGTAATTCTAGTCCCTGAAATACCATATGATATTACTAATATTGTAGAGAGTATTGAAGCGAGAAGCCGAAATGGTAGTAAATTTACTATAATTGCAGTGGCTGAAGGGGCAATATCTAAGAAAGATGCTAGTTTATCTAAGAAAGAATACAAAGAAAAGAAGAAGAATTCAAAATATCCTTCTATTTCTTATGAAATCGCAGCACAGATTAGTGATAAAACAGGGAAAGAGGTACGTGTAACGGTACCTGGACATACCCAGCGAGGTGGAACGCCTTGTGCATACGATCGAATTCTTGCTTCTAGACTTGGGGCAGAAGCAGCAAAATTAATTATCAATGAACAATATGGTTATATGATAGGAATACAGAATAGAGAAATTGTAAGAATGCCCCTTGGGGAGGTAGCAGGCAAGTTAAAATACTTATCTGCAGAAGCGACTATTATACAAGAAGCTAAAATGTTAGGGATTGGATTCGGAGATTAAGTAATCTAAGTTAGATAAGGTAGAATAGAGGAAAGAGAAGTGGGAGATTATGTCATATACGGCATTGTATCGTAAGTTTCGTCCTAGTAATTTTGAAGATGTAAGAGGGCAAGATCATATTGTGACGACTTTGACTAATCAAATTGAAGCACAACGTGTAGGTCATGCGTACTTGTTTTGCGGAACAAGAGGAACTGGGAAAACGTCAATTGCAAAGATTTTTGCTAAAACTGTAAATTGTGAGAATCGTCAAAATGGACAACCATGTGAAACGTGTAATAGTTGTAAAACGATTTCGGGAAATGTAAGCATTGATGTGGTGGAGATGGATGCAGCTTCTAATAATGGAGTTGACCATATTCGAGAGATTGTAGAAAGAGTTTCCTACACACCAGCACAATCGAAATATAAGGTGTATATTATTGATGAAGTACATATGCTGACAACAGGTGCTTTTAATGCTTTGTTAAAAACGTTGGAAGAACCTCCATCGTATGTGATTTTTATATTGGCTACTACAGAAGCTAACAAAATTCCTATTACCATTTTATCAAGGTGTCAACGATATGATTTTAAGAGAATTACACAAGATGTTATCTTTAAGCGAATGCAAGAATTGGTGGATGTGGAACAACTAGTAGTAGAAGAGAGAGCGTTACACTATATTGCTCGTTTAGGAGATGGCTCTATGCGTGATGCATTGAGTTTGCTAGAAAAGTGCTTGGCGTTTCATTATGGGGAAGAGTTAACGTATGATCATGTATTAGACGTATTTGGGGCAGTTGATACCAAGGTGTTTGATGAGTTTTTTAAGATTATAGTAGAAGGTTCAATCATTGATGGAATAGAGTTAATAGAGGAGATTACCATGCAAGGCAGGGAATATGTACAATTTATTAACGAATTTACATGGTATTTGAGGAATGTGTTATTAATTAAAATGGTAGAAGATAAAAGTCAATTAGATACTTTAGAAGATATAGTAGAACGTAGCACGGATAGGATTAAGGAAGTGTATAAGGTGGTTGAACCTATTAACATAGAAGAAATCTATCGTTATATAAGAATCTTTACAGAATTATCTAATCAGATGAAGTATGCAACCCAGAAGCGTATTCTATTAGAAACTACAATGATTAAAATGTGTAGACCGATTATGGAAAACGATTATGAATCTCTAGTTGCAAGAATTAGACAATTAGAAGAGAAGATGGAGAAGGGGATTGTGGTGTCTTCTCTAGAACAAGGGATGAGTGAACGAGAAGTAAGGGAAGGAAATGATGATATGAGCAAGATGCATCCCTCTAATACGAAAGAAGGTGTTGTGGAATTATTAGATGCACTACCAGAGGAAATTCGTCAAATAGCTGCTTCTTGGACTCGTATTGTAATGAATATGAGTAGTCCTATGAAGCAATACTTACGAAATGCTAATATTTCAGTAAGTGAAGAAGATACTCTTTTAATTGTACTAGAAGAGGGTATGGAAGCAGATTACTTTTTGCAAAATGAGGAGCATAAGCAACAATTACAAGACATAATTAATAATGAGATTCAAAGAGAAGTAGATATTGAGATCCGTAAAAGGAGAAGTAATCAATTGTTTCAACAAGAGTATCCAGATTTGGAGCAAATTATAAAAATGAAAATAGATATAGTAGATTAGAAAAGGAGAAAGAAAATGGCAAAACGTGGAGGATTTCCAGGAGGAGGCGCAATGCCTGGCAACATGAATAATTTAATGAAACAAGCACAAAAAGTGCAACGCCAAATGGAAGAAAATCAAAAAGAATTAGAGACCAAAGAGTTTACTGCAAAAGCAGGTGGTGGAGCGGTAGAAGTTACTTTAAATGGAAAGAAAGAAGTGCTAAGTGTGACCTTATCAGAAGAAGTGGTAGATCCAGATGATATTGAAATGTTACAAGATCTAATTGTGGCTGCAACCAATGAAGCGATTAAACTTGCAGAAGAAGCGAGTGCATCAGCAATGTCACAAATGACTGGTGGAATGGGAGGATTTCCCTTTTAATGGATTTTTATAGCGGACATATTAATAATTTAATAGATGAATTTGCTTCTTTACCAGGTGTTGGGCTGAAATCGGCACAACGTTTGGCTTTTCATATCATTAATATGCCACCTGGTCACGCAGAAAAATTTGCTAAAACTATATTAGAGGCAAAAGAGCATATCTGTTATTGTGAACAATGTTTTACTTTAACAGATAGTAAGCTATGTAATGTTTGTAACAATTCGCAAAGAGATCATAAAACAATTATGGTAGTTGAAAATACAAGAGATTTAATTGCTTATGAGAAGACTAGTAAATATGAAGGAGTATATCATGTGTTACAGGGTGCCATTTCTCCTATGTTAGGAATTGGTCCTAATGATATCAAATTAAAGGAATTGATTGAACGGTTGAAAAATGACTGTGACGAAGTAATTATAGCAACAAATTCTAGCCTAGAAGGTGAGACGACAGCTGTATATATGAGTAAATTAATTAAATCTGTTGGAATTAAAGTGACTAGGATTGCTAGTGGAGTTCCAGTTGGAGGAGACTTAGAGTATGTGGATGAAATCACATTGCTAAGGGCTTTAGAAGGAAGAACAGAACTATAGAGAAAGAGAGGGAGTTGATATGGATCAAAAGAGATTTGGAACTACAAAAGATGGAATAGAAATCATGGAATTCTTGCTAAAAAATAAACATAATATGCAAGTAAGAGTTATAAACTATGGAGCTATTTTAGTTGGAATAGAAGTACCAGATCGTAATGGAATGGTAGAAGATGTAGTACTCGGGTACGATACACTGGAAGAGTATGAAGTAAATCCACCTTATTTTGGTGCGGCCATTGGTCCGAGTTCAAATCGTATTGCAAAAGCATCTTACACTATAAATGGTAACTCCTATCAGTTGGTTGCTAATAATGGTGAGAATAATTTGCATACACATAGCGAATTGGGATTTCATAAACGAATCTGGGATGTGAAAGAGGTGGAAGGTGATTGTAAAGTAGTATTACAAACCACTTGTAAAGATGGAGAACTTGGATTTACTGGGAATCGAAATTTTCAGATTACATATGAATTGACTAAAGAAAACGAATTAAAGATTATGTATGATGCAACAAGTGACACAGAGACGTTGATTAATATGACGAATCATTCTTACTTTAATCTGGCGGGAAAGGGAGATGTTTTGGATCATCAGATTTGCTTGCAAGCAAGTTATTATACTCCTACTTATGAAGATAGCATTCCTACAGGTGAAATAGCGAGTGTTGTGAATACACCGTTTAATTTCTTGCAAGAGAAGCGAATTGGAGAGGAAGTGGATATGGACCATCCACAGTTGCGATTGGCGTTAGGGTATGACCATAATTACGTGCTTGATAGTGTGGACGGAACTTGTAAGGAATTTGGATATTTGGTGGATCATAAGAGTGGTAGAAAGATGGTGATGAAGACTGATTTACCGGGTGTGCAAGTATATAGTGGTAATTTTTTAGAAGAGCAAGTAGGTAAAAAAAAGGCTACGTATGATAAACGAAGTGGTATTTGTTTTGAAACGCAAGTGCATCCGAATGCAATTAATGAACCAAACTTTCCTAGTGTAATATATGGACCTAATCGTCCGTATCATACAGAAACTAGTTATCAATTTTTAGTAGAATCATAGAAGTTGTTAAATAATATAATTTATTTCATAGAAAAGTCAAGTACAATATGTATTTGGCTTTTTGTGTTGCATATTATGGAGGTGAAAATGTCGAAATTCATCTATGTAATAATAGAGATAGGTGACAGAATGCGACAGAATATATAGAGGTTTACGTGTTATATTTGAGAAAAGAAAGGAAAGTGAGATGATGAAAGAGAAGAGAAAAAATTTTTCTCCAAAGAACATAAGGCAGATAGGGGAAATGGACAAGAACCATAAAGTGTACATAGAAGATTATGTATTTACATTTTTGCAACGTTTACAGAATCGAGAAGAAAAATTCGCCCAGGTTGTATTATTAGTAGGGGAACGGTTTGTGGAGAGGGAACAAGGTGTAGATGTTATTTATGCTGCCATAGAAGGTAAGAATCTGAGGATAGAGAACGAAGATGTAGTATTTGGTGGAGAATCTGCGTTGCAAATGGAAGAAATTTGTAATAAGAACTTTGGGCAATACGAAATATTGGGGTGGGCTGTAATGGATAGCTCTTCACAGAGGACTTTTAGTACATCTATATTGTTAGATAATAGAGAAATGACTGTGAATGAAGGCGATGTGTTATTGCATTTTACAAAAGGAGAAAGTTTGATTTTATATTCTAAGGAACATAATAGTGTTGTAAAATTAAGTGGATATGGAATATTTTATGGTGAGAACGAAGCTATGCAACAATATATAGTGGTATGGAATCAATGGAATGGAAAACCTTTAGAAGAGTTAAGGGAAGAGAAGGTAATCCAAAAATTTCGAAAGTGCTTACATGATAAACAAGTGGAAATAAAAAGAACGAAGAAGAAAAATGATAGAATGGCCATACTATTTATAGTACTTTTATTTCTGACTATAATAGGTGTTGTGTTGTTAAATCACCATATAAAGTTAAAAAATGTAGAGAATACTATAAATCAATTGGCAAATACAGTGGATTTCGGACTGCGAGAAATGAGTTGGTCTAATTATAAGTGGAGAATTAGAGGTGATAATGGGTTGCAAGATAAGCCGATGGAAGATGGTTTGGTGGAAGAGGAGGTAGAAATATTTGTGTGTGAAAGAGAAGCAGAAGTTTTTGTCTATAAAGTGCAAGAGGGGGATAGCCTAAGAAAAATATGTAGTTTTTATTATGGGGATGAAGAAAAAATGGAGGATATCTGCGAAATGAACAATATTGTTGATCCTAACTATATTGTAATTGGACAAAAAATACTTTTACCTTAATCTGTTATATGTTAAAATATAGAATAGAACTAATAACGATTTAGAGTGAAAAGGGATATTGTGCAAGATAGAGAATATACACAAAAATTAATGAGACTCAAGTTAAAGAGAATGTTTAGTATGGTATTAGGTTGTGTGGGGGTTGTTGTATTTGTAATATTTTTAAATAGATACATTACAACAAAAGCATATGATACTATAGAAATAATCAGTGAGATTGCTATAACCAAAGTAAGTGGTGCTGATTGGGTGAAGTTGGGTGAGTCTGTTTTGACATATACGAAGGATGGTGCGAATTGTGTTAGTGAAAAAGGCGTACTTCGTTGGAATAAAGCTTACCAATTGCAA
Organism: Eubacteriales bacterium; assembly: GCA_044425555.1. Taxonomy (GTDB): domain Bacteria; phylum Bacillota; class Clostridia; order Lachnospirales; family Lachnospiraceae; genus JAWXVE01. The sequence goes on along the minus strand of JAWXVF010000004.1, from coordinate 1,503 downwards.
GAACCGGAAGTGGATGTGTGTGGTAATATTGCTGTTATAGGGGAGTATAATGGGACGTCCCTCTACGTGGTAAGCGAACAAAAAGAGATCGGGGAAATTACTACAGGTATGCCCATTAAAGATTTCTGTGTATCTTCCACTGGTATTATAGGTGTGGTATTAGATGATGGAGTAACTACATGGATTTATTTATATGATCAAGATGGAGAAGAGTTGGTGAATATTAAGACGACTATGCAAGATAGCGGTTATCCAATAGCGATTGATATATCGGATAATGGAATATTGTTCATGGTGTCTTATGTTTATATTGAGAATGTACAAGTAAAGTCGAGAGTGGCTTTTTATAATTTTGGGGAAGTTGGTCAGAATAAAAGTGATATGTTAGTTAGTGGTTTTGATTACACAGAGACGATTGTACCAGTTATACAATTTATAGGAGGAAATTCGAGTTTTGCGGTGGCAGATAATCGCCTGATGGTATATGAAGGTAAGGAGATTCCGCTTCATGTGGCGGAAATATTATTATATGATGAGATACAAAGTGCGGTGTATTCTGATAGTTATATAGGGCTGGTTCATTATAATTATGATTTGGATGAGAAATATAAGTTGATGATATACGATGATGAAGCTTTGTTAGTGTCTGGAATTTCTTTTGATATGTTTTACAATGAAATTCTTATGACGAATCAAAGAGTTATGATTTATAACGAAAATGAAATTTGTGTCTATAAGATGAATGGTCAGTTGATTTATAAAGAACAAATAATAGGATTGATTCAAAAAGTATTACTTACAGATAAAGAAGATAAATTTATGATTGTATATGAAGATCGTATAGAAGTGGTGGAATTGAGGTAGAGGATGATGGGATTTCTTGAAAATACAAGTATAATAGGTTTAGTTATGGTAATTGTAACCATATTTTTGGCTTATAAAGGTTATGTAAGTGGAATGACAAGAGAAATCATATCATTTATTAGTATGATTGTATTAGTGGCTTTTGTTTGGTTTGTTATTCGAGCAATAGAGCAGTTTAGAGTTTCTAATTATGAATTTATTTTAGAGTCAATTGTAATATTTGTGGTGACGATGATTTTCTTAAAAATAGGTGGAGTGTTGTTGATTCCGTTGAAAGCGATTGCACGTTTATCCCTTGTAAAATATGTGGATAGATTATTAGGGATTGTAATAGGTGTAGTAAAAGGAGTGTTATATTTAAAATTAATTACCATGATTATATTCGTTTTTGATGGAAGCAAAGTGTCGAGTTACTTTGTGAGTGATATTGGGAAAAGCGAGTTATTGTCTGTAATTGTCTATGGTAATTACTTGGAAATGTGGGCAGAGAAAATATTTTGACGAAAATAAAAATTTTTATTGACAAAGAGGAAAAGTAGAGATATAATAAAAATCCACCGTCTGGAAATAAATGGTGGAGAAAATAAAAAGATAAAAAAAGATAAAAAAAGTGTTGACAGTTAAAAAGGTATGTGTTAG
>JAWXVF010000114.1:0-8692 GCA_044425555.1 Eubacteriales bacterium | reverse complement strand
AAGAGTACGGAATTAATCTTAGTAAATGACACCTTATGGCAAGAATTTGCTAAGGAGTCTGAGAGGAGATACGATGATTTAGAGACATGGGAAGGTTTATTAGAAGTAGCTAAGGAATATTATGAGTTTACAGGTGGAAATGCATTCTTTGGAATGGATTCGCTAGAAAACTTTATTATTATAGCAAGTAAAAGTTTAGGATTAGAGATTTTTGATAGTGAGAACCAACAAGCGTTACTAGACGAAAAGATATTAAAACAGATTTTTGAGTATTACGTGGAAGGATATGCATTAGGATATTTTAAGCATAGTGCACAATTTCGTTCAGATGATATTCGTTCAGGTGCCATTGTTGCCTATACAGGTTCTTCCGCAAGTGTTTCCTATTTCCCTTCTTGGATTGAAAAGAATGGAGAGAAAATGGATATTATCATGAGGGCATTACCGTATGCATCTTTTGAAGGGACTATACCATATGTGTTGAGCCAAGGAGCAGGAATTGCGATGGGGAAAACAGGAGCAGAGCAAGAAGCCGCCGCTGCAGAATTTATTAAATATTTTTTGGAGCAAGATGTGGAATTTGCTATTAAGACTTCTTATATACCTGCTATGCAATCCTTCTTTGATAGTACGATAGAGGAACAAGATGAATTATTAACAGAATATGGTGTGATTACTTCTAATGGTAAAGAGGTATATCATTTAGTAATGGAGCAGATTCAACAAGATTTAACGTATCAGCCAGATGCTTTTGTGGGAAGTTACGATATTCGTATAGAATTAAGCAAGGCATTTCAACTAGCAGCAGATGCATCTTTAATCAAATCTAATGAATTAAAAGATACTGGTATGGAATTAGATGATATTTTAGTAGCATTAGACTTAGAGGAACAATTTGCCAATGTAATGCAAACAATTCGATTATCCTTAGAAAGTAAAAATATTAACTATAGATAAAGAGTGGGATGGACTAATATGAATAGTAAAAAGAATTTTAGTCATACAGTAAGAAAATATACACAATCTATCAGGGGGCGATTGGCCATAGTTTTATTTACCTTTTCTATTGTACAATGTGTGATCCTAGTAGGTGTTCTTGTGGTAGCTAATTTTTTTCAGCGAACAGATGAGCAAAGTATTGATACATTTCATACAAGAGCATCTCAGAAAGTAGAAGCTGTGAATGTAGATGTAGCTACGATTATTGAACACGTAGTTAATGCTAGTAGAGTTATAACACAGATGTATTCTAATCATGAAGATTTTACAAGGGAACAATACGATTCTAATGCATTAAGTGCACAATCGTATCAGCAGGTTAGAATCGACACGACAGAAGTGTTGTTACAATTATTAGATAAAACAGATATAGATGGTGCATTCTACATATTATGTGATGATGCTGACTATACACATACTACTATCAAAATAAGAAATAATCAGCCAGAACGTTTAACGAGAGATCGTAGTTCTTATGAACTAGTGATAGGATCTACAGAGATTTCTACATACTACAACCTTGCGATTTCATCCCAGTGGGATTTGATATTATCTAATAGAGATACGAATGTAGCGTATTACAATAATACTCTAAATGCTGTAAAAGAGTATCCATACGGTTCGGTTGAACAGTATGGATACTGGGATATTCCAAATAGTAGTTCAAGAGAAGAGTGCGTGGTGTATGCGGTTCCATTATTTAATAATGTTGGTGAACCGTATGGTATCGTAGGAATTGAAATTTCTACTAATTACTTTATTAAGAATTATTTAGATGATTTAGCAATGGGATACGAGAACTCGTTTCATGCTTTAGCAACTATGGAGAAAGGGGTGTTGGGGGTTGATGTTTTCACACCTAATGGGGAAAAGGCGCATGAGTTTTTAGAAGATGGATTAGAAATTAAAGAAATTGAGAATATGGGTTATACTTTATACGAAGTGGAGTTGGAAACATTAGGAGAAATGCTCTTTGTAGCTAATGAGTTGAATTTTTATAGTAGTACGTCACCATTTACAAATAATATGCAATATTTAACCTTTGTTCCTAGTGAGCAACCTTATAGCCATTCTAATGAGATTGCAACCTTATTAGTACAGGGAATGTGGATTACGATTCTTGTTGGTGGGGGAATTGTGGTACTAATTTCTTCACTGGCTACTAGCAGTATTAAGACTTTAGCGAACCATGTTTCGAATCTATCAGCATATGATACCGTTCTCTTTGAAGAGACACACTTAACAGAAATTGATGAATTAACTAATGCGATTCAAATGTTAAGTGTAAAAGTACAAGAGTCTTCTAAGCGTTTTCAGACTATTATTAATATGACAGAATTGAATCTAGGTGGTTATGAGATCTTACATAAAAGAAAGGGTGTTATTGTTACACAATATATTCACGATTTATTAGGGATTCCTATGAATGCTCCTATTTCTTATGAGGAATGGGAAGGGTATTATATGCAAATGACACAAGAGCCATTAGAAGATATGGAGAATATCTATCACTATGTGGTGGATGGAGAAGAAATGTGGTTGCGCATTATTCATGCAGAACAGCGTATTGGGGCTATGGGAGTCATCCATGATGTGACAGAAGATATTAATGCAACTATTGCCTATAAGAGAAAGGCTGAATATGATGAATTAACAGGATTGTTTAATAGAAGTGCTTTCTATATTCGTGTGCGAGAGCAAGTTCGAGAGAATTCAAAATTTGTTGGTGCAGTATTATTTTTAGATTTAGATAATTTAAAATACACCAATGATACGTATGGGCATGAAGTGGGAGATTTATTATTATTAACAGCAAGTGAGATTTTTCAAGATTTTCAAAAAGAAGGTGGTATTGTAGCAAGATTAGCAGGAGATGAATTTGCTATCTTTATTAATAGTATTTATGGAAAAGATACCATCCAAAATACAATAGATACCATTTTGGATAAGCATAAGGCAACAAGTATTACGCTTCCAAATGGTTCCGAACAAAGGGTGCGTTTTTCTACAGGGATTGCATGGTATCCAAAAGATGCAGTAGATGTAGTTGATTTGTTAAAAAGGGCTGATTTTGCAATGTACCAAGCGAAACAAACGGAAAAAGGAAGTGTTCGTACCTTTGATGAAAAGTTATATGGTGATAATATCTTTATAAGTAAGAATAAAGAAGCAATTAATTATTTAATAGAGAATGAAAAAATACGGTTTATGTATCAACCAATTGTTGATTTGAAAACAGGTGAGATATTTGCCTATGAGATGTTGATGCGATCTGACTTAGAAGACTTTCACTCGCCACTTGAAATCTTAAAAGTAGCAACAGCAGAATCAAGACTTGGACAATTAGAGCAAATGTTGATTCCAAAAGCCATTAGAGATGCGTATGAATTACGTGATATCTTGCAAGAGAGAAAGGTATTCATAAATAGTATCACGAGTCAGATGATTACAGATGAACAATATCAGACGATTCTAGAATTATATGGTAACTTCTTAGAACACATAGTGGTAGAGATTACAGAAAGCGATGAGACTACAGAAGAACAGATGAATGAGAAGTTAGAGAAAGTACGAGCAGGAAATATGCTATTAGCACTAGATGATTTTGGTAGTGGTTACTCTAACGAATTAAGATTGATAGCGATTGCACCAGATGTAATTAAGATTGATATGGCATTAATGCAAGGAATTGCAACAGATGTAGATAAGGAAGTTTTAGTAAGTAATATTGTTAGCTATGCTCAGGAACGTGGTATTAAGATTATTGGTGAAGGTGTAGAAGAAGGTATTGATTTATATAAAATGATGGAAATGGGTATTGATCTTGTACAAGGTTATTATGTGGCGAAACCATCCTTTGATATGTTGGATGTGGACGAAGGAAAGAAAAAAGAAATTCGTAGATTTTGGGAAGAAGAACGAACGGATAATGTAGATGATGAATAAGAATTTATAAACAAAAAACACGCTAAGAAGAAGTTCTTAGCGTGTTTTTTGTGCTATATAGTTTCTGTATAATAGATTAGATGACTTTAGCACCGAGTACATTCTGAAAATGTTCTAAGGCATAGGTGTGACCTGCTTCATGAAAGCTTGCAACCCCTTTACTATGAATAACAAGGTTGTATCCTAGATTATAAGCATCTATGGCAGTATGTAGTACGCAAATATCAGTACACACACCAGCGAGATGAATTTCTGAAACTTGACGTTCTTTCAGCTTTAAGTCTAGGGGAGTGCCATAAAAAGCGGAGTAACGATTTTTGTGAATCTGTAACGTGAGAGAAGGTGGAACGGAACGGATGGCATCTTCTACCTTACCATACAAGGATTGACCTGCTTTGTCAAAACAATGAGCAGGAAACATAGTTCCCTCTTTGTTGTAAAGATCGTCCTTACAATGGTAATCAGTTGCCATAACAATAAAGTCTTCTTTATCTTGAAAGGCTTTAATTTGTGTAACAAGATAATTTTCTATGAGTTGTGCAGGCTTGCCACAAGTTAAGTTTCCATCATCCGCTACGAAATCATATACATAATCAATTAAAATAAATGCTTTTTTCAAAGTAGTCATCTCCTTTTGTAAATTTAAAATAATATGTTTATAAGCAAAATTAGTAGAATTTATATATTATCGAACGAGTTGTGCCATAATATGTGAGGCATACGTTGTGAAAAAATCACGATCTCGTTTTAATTCTTCTGTTATTTCAAAGTAGAGTTCTGGGCTTTTAATAGATTCTTTGTAAAAGGGTTTGATCAAAGAAGTCCATTGAGGTAGATACGTTCCTTCTTTTCTCGTATAACAAGTGCCAGCAGTTGCTTGTTCACGATTTGTAGTCGATACAGAGGCTGCTAATGTTTTGTGAATGGCTGCATCTTCAGCAGGAAGGTAATAATAATCTTTATAATTCTCGTAGAAATATTTTAATTCCTTTTGCAACATAGGTACTTTTAAATATCCTTCTTGATCAGACGCACTAAAATAGCATCCCTTTCTTCCAAATGAGAGTGGAGTAGGAAGTTTATTAGGGAAGGTAAGATAGATTAGTAATTCTTGTCGTATTTTTCCATTTACATCCTTATAAGAGTTCGCTTGTACCTTTTTCACAAAATTATCATGGTTAATTAAATCAGTAAACGACAAAATAGGTAGGATCTGGACAAGACCTAATAAATCTTCTGCATTGTGAAGCAATAGTTTGTTCAAAAAATACTCAGACGGTGCAATAAGATATTCTTTGTATAATGTAATTAATTCACCACCGTCATAAGTATCTGTTCGGTAGATATTTAGAAAGCTTTCAATCGTTTTTTGCTTACAATTACTTAACTTTAAGAATTTCTTGTAAGGTAAGACACGTCGATATAAATCAATTCCAACTTTTGAAGCAAAAGATTCCCCTAATTGAAATTGTTGGCACTTCTCAAATAAGTAAGGAAGGTCAAATTGATTTCCGTTGAAATGAACCAAATGGGTAAAGGTTTCAGAAAATTCTAGAAATGCTTTTAAAATTACAACTTCGTCATCTAGGGTGTTTGCAAACCATTGTATTAAATGAAATTCGTTATCTCTATAGTAAATTGCTCCAATCAAATAAAGATTAGAAGTAGAAGCGGCAAATCCAGTGGTTTCAATATCAAGAAACAGAAATTCTTCTAATGGTAGTTCTTGGTTAATTGGATAATCTAATGTTAAATCAGGTAATGCGTAATCTAATACTTTCATGTAATGTACTCCTATGACAATATAAAACTTTTTCTATATAATATCTTTTCATTAGTATAACACAAATTATTAATTTACAGTAGTATTTTTTATGAAAAAAGTGTATATTATAATCAGACAAAATATGTGATTAGATAGAAAAATAAGAAGAAAGTAGGAACTAGTATGAAGAAATTATCATTTCGTGGTGGACTTCACGTACATGATGGCAAATCCTTGTCGAAAGATAAGGCAATTAAAGAACTTCTTCCAGTAGGTGACATGGTGTATCCCTTGTCACAACACATAGGTGCACCCGCAACGCCTATTGTTGCAAAAGGTGATACGGTACTAGCAGGACAGAAGATTGCGGAAGCAGGAGGGTTTATTTCAGCGTGTATTCACGCAACAGTATCAGGTACGGTAAAGGGTATTGAGCCAAGACGTGTAGCAACAGGAGATTTGATTAACAGCATCATTGTGGAGAATGATGGCCAATATGAAGAAGTAGAATTTATAGAACCAGAACCATATGAAGAGATGTCAAGAGAGGAAGTAGTAGAGAGAATTAAAGAGGCAGGTATTGTAGGAATGGGTGGAGCTGGATTTCCCACCCATGTAAAAGCTTCCCCCAAAGAACCTAATTTAATTGAATATGTAATTGTAAATTGTGCAGAGTGTGAGCCATATCTGACTTCTGATTATCGTAGAATGATAGAAGAGCCAGAGAAGTTATTCGAAGGGTTACGTATCTTGTTACATATTTTTCCATTTGCGCAAGGAATTATTGGAATTGAAGATAATAAAGATGATTGTATTAAAAAAATGCAACGTGTATGTAGAAGAGATAATCGAATTTCAGTTGCCACCCTACAGACGAAGTATCCACAGGGAGCGGAACGTCAATTAATCTACGCAACTACTAAACGTGCCATGCATTCGGCACAATTACCTACTAATATTGGTTGTGTGGTGCAGAATGCAGATACCATTGTGGCTATACAACAGGCGTTACAATTAGGACGACCGTTAATGAATCGTATTGTAACGATTACAGGAGATGCCATTGCAAATCCATGTAATTTTAAGGTGCGAATTGGAACGAATTGTGAGGAATTAATTGAAGCAGCAGGAGGGTTTATAAAAGAGCCGGGTAAATTAATCTCAGGTGGTCCTATGATGGGATTTAGTTTGTTTGATCTTTCTATACCAGCGACTAAGACTTCCTCTGCATTATTATGTTTGGTGGAAGACGAGGTGTCAAAATGTGAAGAGTCTTCTTGCATCAATTGTGGAAAATGTTCACAAGTTTGTCCAAGTAGAATCTTGCCAGCTTTGTTAGCAGATTGTTCTAATCATAATGACGAAGAACAATTCGTAGCTTGCCATGGAATGGAATGTGTAGAATGTGGCTGTTGTAGTTACGTTTGCCCTGCTAAACGTGGATTGACACAATCTATTAAATCAATGAAAAAAACGCAAATTGCAAAGAGAAGGAAATAGGAGGAAGAGCATGAGTAACTTAAGAAATGTATCGTCGAATCCTCATATTCGCTCTAAGGTTTCGACATCAAGTATTATGTTGGCAGTAGTGATTGCATTATTACCAGCTACTTTGTTTGGAATTTATAATTTTGGAATAAGAGCATTGCTTGTAGTGCTTGTAACCATTACTGCAACCGTTTTATCAGAATATGGTTACCAGATAGTAGTGAAGAAAAAGAATACCATTACAGATTTTTCAGCAGTAGTAACAGGATTATTATTAGCCCTTAATCTACCAGTATCTATTCCATTGTGGATGTGTGTACTAGGAGGTGTATTTGCTATTGTAGTAGTGAAAATGGTATTTGGTGGAATAGGACAAAACGTTATGAATCCAGCACTTGGTGCTAGGTGTTTTCTGATGATTTCTTTTACAGCTACTATGACAGATTTTACCACAGATGTTTATACAAGTGCTACGCCACTAGCTATTTTAAAAGAAGGTGGACAAGTAGATGTGTTAAAAATGGTCATAGGACAAACGGGAGGTACTATTGGAGAAACTTCTATGATTGCTATCTTAATAGGAGCAGCCTTTTTAATCATAATGGATATTATTGACCTTCGTTTACCAGGAACGTATTTATTATCGTTTATAATATTTGCAGGACTTATGAATCCAAATGGATTTGATCCTTACTATATAGCAGCACACTTAGCAGGAGGAGGTTTGATGTTAGGAGCCTTTTTCATGGCTACTGATTATGTAACAAGACCAATTACAGTAAAAGGACAATATATCTATGGGATTTTTCTAGGATTTTTAACAGCAGTTTTTCGGATCTTTGGTGGGTCGGCAGAAGGTGTTTCCTATGCGATTATTATTGGGAATTTAGTAGTGCCTTTGATTACAAAATTCACTATTCCAAAACCATTTGGTAAAGGAGGAGAAAAATATTGAATGCAATGATAAAAGATACGATTATTTTAACGATTATTACCTTGATTGCAGGGCTCTCCTTAGGGGTTGTTTACAATGTGACTAAGGAACCGATTGCAATACAGAAGGAATTAGCCGTTAAGAATTCTTATTTAGCAGTCTATAGTGATGCCGATTCTTTTGAAGAATTACTAGATGCAACAGCACCTATGGAATTTATTGTCAATAATGAGATACAAGGTGTGGAGATTACTAGTGAAGTACTTGCTAAGGATACGAGTGGTAATCAAATAGGAACGATTTTATTAGTGACTTCTAAGGAAGGCTATGCAGGGGATATTTCTATTGCTATGGGTGTAACTAATGAGGGAGTTTTAAATGGAATTTCTATTCTCGCTATCTCAGAAACAGCAGGGCTTGGAATGAAGGCAGGGGAAGTGTTAGTACCACAATTTGCTAATAAGAAAGTAGATCAATTCTTATATACCAAAGCGGGAGCAGTTAGTGAGGAACAAATTGATGTAATAAGTGGAGCAACCGTTACTACTGAGGCTTTTACG
>JAWXVF010000293.1:0-3333 GCA_044425555.1 Eubacteriales bacterium | reverse complement strand
CGTGAAACAGGTTGTAGTTTAACTAATAAAAGTGACCTTTATTGTTTTATCATTTTTGCCATGCATAAACTTTTATCACAAAATGGACGAGCTGGATTTATCACATCAAATTCTTGGCTTGGAACGGTCTGGGGTAAAGTATTTTACAGGGCGCTCAATTATTATTTTAAAGTAGAACAAATACATATCAGTGGAAATGGTCGTTGGTTTAATAATGCTAATGTTGTAACAGTAATTATTATACTTACTCAAAAAACTACCATCGCATTACCAACTAATTTAGATGTAACTCATTTTTATTTATGGAAAAAGTCTTTATCTGAAATCGAAATAGATGTTACTATAAAAGATTCTATCATACACTCTGCTCTTCTTAGTCAAAATCTTGATGAGTCTATTTTGAAACAAAGTAGTTATCAGTTTGAACACATTCAAAATATTTTAAACTTAAATGTTTCTTTGAATGCTTTTTTTCATCATATTGAATGGTTAAAAGAAATAAGTTCGCATTTAGTACCTATTACGACTGTATTTTCAGTTAGCCGAGGTGAACGCCGAGGATGGGACGCTATGTTTTACCCTGAGTCAGGTCATGGGATTGAAGATATTTATATTAAAAAAGTTCTTAAAAATGCTCGAACCGTGCATAACTTAACCGCAAGTCCTGATAATGATGCTTTTTGTTGTAGTGATTCTTTAGAAACTTTACGTAATAACAATATGTATGGCGCAATAGCTTGGATAGATAAATTTCAAAATGATGTAAACAACCTAGGAACCCCTCTTCCAGAAGTTTTAGCAAAACCAAATTTAGAATGGTATGAAATGCAAGATACTTCAACAGCTGAAATTGTTACTATGATGAATCCTGATAAACGTCTTTTTTTCGCTAAGTTCTCCAGCCCCACATTTATAAATCAAAGACTTATTGGTTTTCGTCAAAATACTGATTATACTGATATTGAATTATCACATGCCTTACTAAACTCTATAATAGGTATGTTTTACATTGAAGCAGTTGGTTTTGGAAGAGGTTTAGGGGTTTTAGACATAAATAAAGCTTCAATTAGTAAATCTTTCATGTTAAACCCTAATAATGTATCTCAAAAAGATAGAGATAACATTATAGCCAAATTTGCATCTCTTATAAATCGTGAAATAATGTCAACAGAAGAAGAGCTTGATGCTACTGATAGGATAGAGTTTGACAATGCAGTATTATCAGCGTTTGGCATTGAATCCTATTATGGAAAAATTAAACATTCTTTATTATCAATGCAACAAGCACGTCGCTCAGTTAACTCTTTTGGATAATTGAATAATTCTATTTTTATCATGATTTCAATAAAGAAAAATTTTAAAAGTAAGTACCTTAAAAGATAAATGAGTTAGTTGTTTTAGAAACACTAAAGAACTAAATGTATAAACATATATTGGTTTGATTCAAAAAATACTTATGTTAGATTATTAAATGATATTTTTAATCTTGGAGGTTTATAAAGTGGCAAAAATCAATTTTTGTGAAAAAGACTTCTTTTATTCTTTATTTGGTGTACCGTGGAGCAATAATGAGTAATTCTAATAATTCTAATACCAACATGATTAAATCCATTGACAAAATAAAGCATCAAATTCTAGACATTAACACTCCTGTCATGTGCAAAAAATATAATTTAATTTTTGGGTATAATGGAACTGGTAAAACAACTCTTTCTAAAATTTTTAAAGAAATAGAAACTTCAAAACAATTAGAGCAATCTCATTATAGAATAATATCAGACGACCAAACTCCTTATATACGCGTTTTTTATGGTGAGGACTATATAAAAGACAATATTGTGGGTGATAATATAGACCCTATAATCTTTTCTATTGGAGAGGAGTTTGCAGAGAAAAAGAAGAAAAAAGAAAAACTTGTAAGTAAATTATCGAAATTAGAAAAAATAATAGCAAAAATAGGGAAAAAACAGTCTGCTATTTGTCGTGAAAAAGATACATTATTGAGTGAAAATGCAAAAAATATCAAAGACAGGTATAGCATTCCGAATTATACAAAGCTAACACTAATGAGAGATATAACAACTCTACAACCTGAAATTGATGTCTGTTTATCGTTAGACGCTGAAAAACTAAACTCAGAAATACAAAAAAATCTTGCTATTTTTTCAAATAAACAAAATATGCGGACTATTGAAAAGGTAAATATACCTATTGCTTTTATTAATAAAGAGGCTTATCAAAAATTTATTCAAGAGCTTTCTGTACTCCTCATAAAACCACAAAATGCAGAAAATATATTTACTCAAATTAAATATGAATATGAAAATGAAAATTCAGATTTTCAAAGTTTTATCCAATACGGTATAAAACATACAAAATTTGTTAAGGAAAAAAAATGTCCTTTTTGTTTTAACGAATTAGGTAGTCTTTTTGATAGTTTTTTAGAATATTTTAATGATAATGTAAGAAAACATCAAGACAAACTAGTTCTGCTAGAAGACAAATTTAGTTCTTTTTTTCAAAAGAGATAGCTTATTATAACTAAATTACCTACCATTCAAAGCTTTTTTCCTGATATGCGTGATGATGTTATGCAACATATTACTAGCCTGAATGAACAAAATAAAATTATTGCTCACATAGAAAATAATTTTACTGGTTGTTTGCTACAAAAAAAACATAACCCATATACAGAAATTGATTATAGCGCGATTTCACATATGGAGTATCTAGATGCAGTTCAATCATTTGAAGCGATGCTTCAATCACTCTACAAAATAGTGGAAGAACACAATAGAAGAGTTTCTCAATTTGAAAAGATACGCAATAATGCAAAAAACATGCTTATTGCTTTAGAAATTTCACAATTTTTTGATAAAAATAAAAATTATGCGAACAGTGAAACCTTTTATCACTTACGATTATCCAAACTAACCCCTTCTCATAATATCTATGAAAAGCAAATAGAAAAACTTGATGAAGAGTTATTGGATTTTAAAGCCCCTATTTAGAATATAATAAGTATATTAATCGTATTCTTGGAAGAGCAAATGTTACTTTAGACTATGACGCTGATAAAAAAGGTTATTTTTTACAGCGAGAGGATAAAATTGCTGACTGGAAAACATTTAGTGAAGGAGAAAAAACCGCTTTAGCTATTACTCATTTTATTCTTTCTTTACGAGATGAAAAAGCTACAAAGAATATAAAAGATTGTATTGTTGTTATTGACGACCCAATTTGTAGCCTTGATACAAATACTTTATATGCAGTATACTCTTTTTTAAAAACATCTTTAAAAGAAGTAAAACAACTCTTCATTTTGACTCACCA
>JAWXVF010000113.1:0-8703 GCA_044425555.1 Eubacteriales bacterium | reverse complement strand
ACAAGATTTGGCCATTTATCCAGAGTTGACTTCGGCGGAAAATGTAAGCTTTTTCTGTTCTCTCTATGGCTTTAAGGGAGAAGAGTTAAAAGAGAGAACAGTGAAGGCACTTGATTTTGTTGGGTTAACAGAGGTGCAAGATCAAAAAGCGGAAGAATTCTCAGGTGGAATGAAGAGGCGATTAAATCTTGCTTGTGGGATTGCCCATTCTCCTAAGCTTATTATTATGGATGAACCTACAGTAGGAATTGATCCACAATCTAGAAATCGCATATTAGAGAATGTAAAGACTTTAAATGATGAGGGAGCGACCATTATCTATACCACCCATTATATGCCAGAAGTGGAAGCCATTTGTGATAAGATTACGGTAATTGATCATGGCTCTGTCATTGCTAGTGGAAGCAAAACGGATATTATGAATAAAATTGGACGAGATGTGGAATTAGAAATTCAATTTTCTGAAAGTGTTGGAGATATAAAAGCAATGGAAGAAAGTATTTCGCAATTAGAAGAAATTCATAAATATCATATGGGAGACTGGTCTTGTAAACTCTATCATGGGGAGGAAATAGTAGTCATTGATCAGATTATCCAATTGTCTGTAAAACACGGTCTTGTTATAAAGAATATTCAGCAAAAGGAACCAAGTCTTGAAGAATTATTCTTATTATTAACAGGAAAAGAATTACGTGATCAAAAGCAAGGAGGTTCATGATGTTTTTTGTAATCTTGAAAAAGGAATTGAAATCCTTTATTACAAGTAAAGGGAATCTTGCAGTGATGATTTTGCTTCCGATTCTTTTACTTATGATTTTTGGTTACGCATTAGGGAATTATATGAATGCGGATTATCACACCTTTGATGCTGGCACCATGTTCTATTTCGTTGATACAGACAGTTCGCAAGCGATGGAACATTTTGAAGGAATAGTAGAAGAAATCAACAGAGTCACGGGTGTTATCTTTGCGGAAGTGGATCAGGTAGAAGTTGCTAAGAGTCGTGTGGAAGAAAGTGAAGCGTATGGGTTAATTACCATCCATGACACAGAATATTCTTATTTTCGTTCTACCTTTAATGAACCTGAAGGTGGTGAGCTTGTAAGAAATTTGTTTGTTCAACTTGCTAATCATACGAGTTTTAGGGAAGCAACTTCTTCTAGTATTGTAGAAAGAGAAGTGGTGCAAGGAACGAAAATTGATTCCATTGGTTATTACACTTTTTCAAGTCTAGCATTTTCTATTTTGTTTATGGGATTAATCGTTGGATTCTCAATGCAGAATGAAAAGATTCTAGGAACATTAGAACGTATTAAACTATCAAAAGCAGGAATGGGAAGTGTCTTCTTAGCAAAAATAGTAATGGGTATTATCTGTGGAATTGGTCAGATACTGGTAGTATTTATCTCTTCTAATTTATTGTTCAAAGTGTCTTGGGGAGAATATACAGGTATTATGTTTGCGTTATTTTTATTATTAGCGATTTATAGTGCTGTATTTGGGGGCGTTATGGGTGTGCTCTGTAAGAGTAAAGCTAGCTGTCAGAGTAATGTTCTTATGCTATCTATGTTAAGTGGTTATTTTGGTGGAGCTATTACACCGCTCTATTTATTGGAAAATACTGCTTTTATGAATATTGTGATTCATTGTAGTCCTTTGTACTGGTTTAATAGTGCAATCGTAAATTTACAAAATAATATTCTTGATTACAATACAAGAAACGCGTGTTTTGTTTTAACTGGATTAATTGTAGGATTATTGTGTTTATTGGGGATTCGTTCTCATAAAAGTGCAACAAATCGTACAGGAAAGGTAGGAAGAACAGCATGAAACCAATTCTCTTAAATGCATGGAAATTATTTACAAGAAACAAAGGATTTTTCTATATTTTAACGGTACAACCCATTTTTGTATTTTTACTAATGTCCTTTCTATTGCCTTATTCTACACAACATAATATTGCTATTATAGGTGAGGATATTCCGCAAAGGGAACAAGTAGAATTAGCATTAGAGTCGCTAGAGGGGATTAAATTAATAGAAGTTGCTAGTGATGAAGTGGATGGCAAATTAATGGCAGGTAACATTGAAATTGCCGTAATCTTAGAAGAAGACACCATAGTGATTCGAAGCTTGGGGGATTCTGAAGTAGAGGGCATTGTTACGCTATGTGTAGAGCAAGCATTTCATCAAGCAGAGTTAGGTGATATGGTTACGGTGAATGATGCACCTAAAAAGGGGTTGAATCTCAGTAATTCACTAGGATTTATGATCTATAAAACGTTAGCATCAGGTAGTGCATTAGCTTCCTTACTGATTAGTGAACGTAAAAATAAAATGAGAGAAAGAATTCTGTTAAGTAGAACAAGTGTAGCAAGTTATTTAGGGGGGCTTTCAATGGTATACATATTTTTTATGATGGTAAGTTCCCTTGTATATTATTTGACGGCTATGGTATTAAGATTTGATTTTGGTATGAAAAATTCACTAGGGTTTTTATTAATGCTCTGTATTGCCAATATATTTTCTACCACATTATTCCTGTTTGTTGCTACCTTATTTAACAAAGAAGAAGCATTATGGGTACTAGGTACATTTATATTAACGCCTATGGGATTATTTGCAGGAACCTTATTCCCTTATGAATTCATGCCAACCATTATGCAAAAGATTGGAGCAGTCTTTCCACAAAGATGGATTATACATGGAATTGAAAGTATGCAACAAAGTGGCAGTATAGGAGCTGCTATGCCAGATATGGCACTAACGTTAGGTTTGTCAGCAATTTTATTTATCTGTGCAGTACGACGAAGCAAGTTACTTGTTAGTTCGTAACAATCAGTAGGTATCTAGGGCTAAATATTTTGCCATAACAACATTATACATTTAAAAGGAGAAATAAAAAATGGAAACACAAAAAAACTTTATTGGATTAAAACAAATTGTTATCATTGTACTTTTATCAGTGTTAACAATCGTAGTAAGTATGGTAACGGGAATTCCGTTTATGACCTCACCAAAATGGTCGGTTCTAGGTGGATATTCACTAGCAGCATTGATTAATGGTATGATTTACGTACTAATCATCACGAAAAGTCCTATGCGTGGAACGAATCTATTGTTTTTTGGAGTGAAAGCACTGTATGTCTTAGTAATGGGGCAGATTCCAACGGTAATTGTTTATTTAATAGGTGCTATCATATGTGAAGGGATTACATGGAACGATGGATATAAAAAGCCACTGATTGCAGGAATTTCTTATACGGTACATAATGTAATCTTTAGTATTGGAACATTTACCCCAATCTTTATTAATCCAACTTCTTATGGAGAACAGATGACCGCACAAATGGCAGAATATGGAATGGACGCAGAGAGTATTGAAGTTATGGTCAATGCTATGATTTATGATCTTGTAGCACCAGGTTTTGTATTATTGGCATCTGCAATGATTGCCATTGCATCAGTGATTGGTATGTTCATTGGTGTGAAGATGATGAAAAAACATTTCAAACCTGCAGGAGTTGCTTAATCACATGAAAGAAGCATTCTTAACAAAATTAGATTTGAGAGTCTGTTTATTTTTAACGGTAATAGTAGCAACGCTAACTCTTTCGATGCAAAAGGAGATACCATTATTGTCTCTGTTTATCTTGTTAGAAATATGGTTGTTATTATATGGGTTGAAAAAAGAAGCACTTTCTCACTTTGTTTGGTATGGCGTATTATGGGGGTCATTGTACGCTTTAAAATATATTCCCATTATTGGCTCCACAGCACTACCCTTAGTAACTGTTTATATAAGAAGAATGATGTTGTCCATTATGGTGGCTCGCCCTATGCTTGCTTGCCCTAATGGGCAACTTGTTGCTACCTTTCATGCTTTAAAATTCCCAAGGGAAGCGACCATTGCCACTACACTAATCTTTCGCTTTCTACCAACGATTTCCCAAGAGTATAGACAGATTCGTGATGCTCAAAAATTTCGTGATATTGGTGTGGATTTTTTTTCTATAATCTTACATCCTATTAAGTTGACAGAGTATACTTTAGTGCCTATGTTAATTCGTACAAGTAAGACGGCGGATGAACTTGCTGCCTCTGCATCTGTACGTGGTGTGGGTTCAATGAAAACCATTACTTGTTACTATCAGGTGAAATTCACTGCAAAAGATTATGTGGTGGGTGGAAGTTTCTTCCTTGTTATAATGGGGATCTTTGCTTTGGAAAAATTGATTTTCTAGGAAAGGTGGATTAATTGTATGATTGAGATAAAAGAGCTTTCTTTTCGTTATGAAGGTGCAGTAAATTCTTCTCTAAATAATGTGGAGTTGCGTGTTGAAAAAGGAGAATTTATTGTTTTAACAGGTGCTAGTGGGTGTGGAAAAACAACTTTAACACGTATTTTAAATGGACTTTGTCCCCAGTTTTACGGGGGAGAAGTAAGCGGGAGTTATTTATTAGAGGGGGAAAATGCGTTCAGTCTTACTCTAAGTGATATAGGTTTAAAAATAGGTAATGTATTTCAAGATCCTAGAAGTCAATTTTATACTAGGAATACTACAGATGAAATCTTAACCTCTATGGAACATAGGAATTTTCCAAGAGAGACTATGACAGAAAGAGTGCAGGAAATATGTGATGTATTACAATTAGATGCTTTGTTAGATAGAGATATTTTTCAATTATCCAGTGGAGAAAAGCAAAAAATAGCCATTGCATCTGCTTGTGTAACGAAACCAGAAATTGTGGTATTAGACGAACCATCTGCTAACTTAGATGGAATTGGTACTAAGCAACTGTGTGAGTTATTGTATATCTTAAAAGCACAGGGGGTTACCATCATTGTATCGGAACATCGCTTACATTACTTACAAGACCTTTTCGATAAAATGGTAGTCATGGAAGAAGGTCAAATCAAAGAGGTGTACTCGAATGCAGAAGCAAACCAATTAACGTCGGAACAATTAATTCAAATGGGATTACGTCTAATACAGTTACCACAAGAATTTACTAGTACTGTAAGTCAGGAAAGTGATCACTCATTAGAACTATGCAATCTATCATTTGCTAGACAGAAAGAAGTTATATTTACCAATATAAGTGCAAAGATTCCTCAAGGGAAAATTACGGTGGTAACAGGGGAGAATGGTTCTGGTAAAACAACTTTGTGTAAAATCCTCTGTGGTTTATTAAAAGAAAATCAGGGGGAAATTAAGAAGGAACAACGAGTTTTCAAGAAAAGAGAGCGAATAAAGAAGTGCTTCTTTATTGGACAAGATGCAGATTATCAGTTGTTTTGCCCTACCGTATGGGAAGAAGTATTACTAAATATAAAAAAGAATAGCGAAATAGAATTATTGGCAACCCAGATGTTAGAACAGTTGAATCTATTAGAGTTAAAAGACAGACATCCTGTTTCTCTTTCAGGAGGTCAGAAGCAACGGGTGTTATTATTAGCAGGGATACTGCGTAAGCGTAATATACTAATCTTAGATGAGCCTACTAGTGGACTAGATGGTAAGCATATGAGAATTATTGCAGAAATTTTACAGGATTTTTCCAAACATCATCAGATTACTATTCTTGTGATTACTCATGATATTGAGTTTGGGAATATGATTGCTGATGAGGTATTGTATATGGAGAAGTGAAGGTAGCACATTGTAGAAATGAAAATTGACAATTTCAATTATTTTAAGTATCATAAAACTAGGAATAGAAGAACTTACAGAACGAAACAAAATTGAAATAGTTTGAATTAGTGAGAAAGAAGTTCTGCATAATTATTAAACTATATGGAAAATATGATGAATTGATAATAATTTGAGATAGGAGATATGTTATGAGTATCAAAAAAGTAAAATTTAAGAATTTCACTGTTTTTAATGATATAGAGGCTGATGTTAGTAGTGGTGTGAATGTTATTATTGGTGAAAATGGAACAGGTAAAACACATTTGATGAAAGGCATTTACATGATAAGTAGACCTAAACTAGAGCATGGTAAAAGTTTTGATGCAGTGAGAGAATACTTTCAATCAACCAATGATGAAGTGATACGAAGTGACGAAATGGATTGTGCTTTGATATATACTGAATATGATGAGATGGGCATAAGATGTAGAATTTTTAACAATGATTCTGTGGAAATCAAAAAAATGAATAGTTCTAAAGATTTGGTAGGGGATAATGTGTTTATTCCTGCTAAGGATATGCTTACTCACTCAAAAGGATTTGTTTCGTTATATGATGAGCGATATATGCCTTTTGACAAATCGTACAAAGATATTATCAGTAAATCAATGCTTACTAATCTTAAAAAAACTCCAGAACTTGGTAAAGTTATTTTGCAAAAGTTAGAAGAACTGATTGGTGGTAAAGTTGTTATTGAGAATGAAGTATTTTATATTCAGAAAGGTAATGGAGATTTAGTTAGTTTTTCTTTAGAGGCAGAGGGTATAAAAAAGATAGCTATTATTTGGCAACTTATCATGAATGGAAGTATTTTTAAAGGTAGTGTTTTGTTTTGGGACGAACCAGAAGCAAATATAAATCCCAAATTGCTTAAGGATGTAGCAGAAATCTTGCTAGAACTTTCAAGGAATGGCGTACAGGTGTTTGTCGCTTCTCATAACTATATTTTTGCGAAATATATGGAAGTTTTGATGAAAGATACAGATAATGTAACATTTCACTCTTTATATAAAACAGAAGATGGGGTTAAGTGCGAAACAAATAGGAATTTTAGAGATCTAAAGCATAATTCCATTGTTTCATCATTTGATAAATTGTTGGATCAAGTGTTTGAGCTTAATTTGGGTGAATAATATGGAGAGAGTATTTGTAGAAGAAAATAACACATATAAGATTGATTTTACAAACGCTTTATGGGCAACAGATAAACTTAATGAGCTTTTTCATAATGCTAAAGTTTCACTGAGTGATGTTGATTTTATTGCTGAAACGCAAGATGAAATTCTGTTCGTGGAATATAAAAATTCTGATATTCCAAATGCTATTAAATCAGAGGGATTTACCCCGCTTGAAGATAAAAAAATAAGTCAAGTAGTAAAGAAATATTACGATAGCTTAACTTATATTAGTGCTTTAGAAAAAGATTGTACAAAAAGAAAAATCTATGTTTATATTTTGGAAGCTCCAAAGGCTGATAATGTATTGAGAAAAAGGGTGGAAAATCGACTAAAAACGTTACTTCCGTTTTTGCTTCAAGAGCAGAATGATTTTGGTCACACTTTGATTGATGATGTACGAGTGGTTTCTATTGAAAAATGGAATGAGGATTATCCGCAGTTTCCGATTATTGAAATTACTAAGTGAGTTATGTGAGAGGAGTGGTACATTATGAAAAAAGAGTTGTTTTGATATTGTTTAGACTAAATCAATTTGTCTAATTGGTTTAGTCTAAACAATAAAAGTGGGTTGAAAAATTCAAAAGTTCTTGACATTACTCTTGATTTATGCTAGTATTCTTCCAAAGCAAATAAGTCCGTAACATTCTTGCGTTTCAAACGTCTCATAAGGAATCAATAGATTTCTGTCTTATATCGAATCAGCAATTTCTTGCGACAAATTTTGTGAAAATATCAATTAGGTAATAGGAGAAGAAGGATGAATGTAGCAAATACTTTGTGTGACTCCTTGTATCAATCAGATTTGGTCAAGGATTACGATGCTTCTTGTAAGCGATTGCTGTCAGAGAAGCGTGTATTAGCAGAGATTATGAAGTCTTGCTTAGAAGAATTTAGAGAATATGATATAGAAGAAATAATGAGTCAATCTATTCAAGGAATACCAAGTGTTGGAGAAGCGGGAGATTCTATAGGTGAATTGAACCGAATTCAATCCATAGGGCAAGAGGATGTGGAGGAATCAGGGCGAATTACCTACGATGTTAAGTATTATGCCATACTACCACAATCACAAGATACGATTACGACTGGTGAAACTATAAATGGTGCTTCTATGAGTGTTAGGAGTAAATATTTAATCAATGTAGAGGCACAAAATGATTATTACCCAGGATATCCTATTGTTATGAGAGGAATCTATTATGGAAATCGTATGATATCAGCACAATATGGAACAGAGTTTTATCATTCCGATTATGGAAAGATTAAGAAAGTGTATTCTATCTGGATATGTGCTACACCACCTAAGTATAAACAGAATACCATAACGAAATATGCAATTAGAGAAGAACAAGTAGTAGGAGCGGTGACAGAACCACGAGAGCATTATGATTTGCTTACTGTTCTCATTATATGCTTAGGGGAGAAGTTAGAAGAAACAGGAATATATGCTAGAATTCTAAAGCTATTAAACGTATTATTTCGAAGTAACCTACCCATAAGGGAGAAGATAGAGATATTAGAACAAGAATTTAACATACCGATGACATACGAAATGAAAGAAGAGGTGAATCATATGTGTAATCTAGGAGAAGGAATTGCTAGAAGAGCTCTAGAGCAAGGAATAGAGCAAGGGATAGAGCAAGGAATAGAACGTGGAATGAAACGACAAAATATTTATTTGATTCGTGAGAAAAGCCAGAAAGGTTTGGATAGTGTACTAATTAGTAATCATTTAGAATTAGAAGAATCTTATATTGAACAAGTAATAGAACTTATGGGAAACAATCCTAATGCAAGTGATTTAGAGATTCTTGAGTTGCTACAATTGGT
>JAWXVF010000112.1:0-8739 GCA_044425555.1 Eubacteriales bacterium | reverse complement strand
GTGCACAATCTAACATTATGTATAGCATTTATAATACGGGAAAGACCACTTTATACAATGTGCAAGCTAAGTTTCAAGGGGACAGCATTATGGGTGGTGACGTATTCATTGGTCAAATAGAAGCAGGTGCAACAGGTAATGTAGATGCTATGGTGACAGGAATGGCACCTACTATGGATGATGGAATGATTACAGCCATTATTAGTTACGAGGACGAAGCGGGGAATCAAACTCTTTATGAAGAACAGATACCATTATATGTAATGGAACAATTTATAGATTCTATGCCTGGCGAATGGGAGGATATGTACGACCCTATGATGCCAGAGGAAGGGGGGAGTTCTCTAGGTGCTATCATAGGTGGTGTAGCAGGTGCAGGGACAGTAGGTGGAGGTGTATTCTTAAGAGTGCGTAAGATGAGAAGAGCAAAGAGAGAATTAGAACTAGAGTTAGATGAATTAGAAGAAGATGATACCTTATAAATCGTATAAAGGAAATAGGTGAGTAATGAAATTTCTTGATTTATTACAAATGAGTATACAAAGCTTGTGGAAGAGGAAAGTACGAACTGTTTTAACAGTGCTAGGAGTAGTCATTGGAACAGCTTCTATTGTAGTTATGGTGTCACTAGGACTTGGATTAAACAAATCTACTATGGATATGATTGAACAATATGGAGGATTGACTACTATTGATGTGTATTCCAATAATGGGGGAGGTGTTTATTACTTTGGAGATATGACAGAGGATACCCAATCTCAAGAGGTGAAATATTTAGATGATGCCTTAGTGGATATGATACGACAAATGGATTATGTAGAAGATGTGTATCCAATTCTTAGTACATCTGTAATAGCAAAATATGGGAATTATAATAATCATTTTGAAATACAAGGAATGTCTAAAGAAGCGATTATAAATCTTAATGTACCATTGTCAGAAGGAACTTTGCCAGATGGAAGCGATGGTGTTATTGATCTATTGTATGGTAATATGATTTTAACAGGATTCTATAATGAGAAGACGCACCAAGGTTTTTGGGACGGAAATGGGTTGCAAATGGATCTAATGAGTGAGCCATTATTTATTATTTTTGATACAGATGCTTATTATCAATCCCAGTGGAATGACTCCACAACTCCGGTGACACCTCCTAAGAAGTATACCTTACTAGCTAGTGGGTTAATTGCAGGAGCAGAAGATGAGTGGACGGCACATAGTTATGCGGCATATTGTGACTTGGAAGAATTGAAGGCACACTTGCAAATAGTGTTTAAGAATAAAGTGATACCAGGACAGCCTACTATGACATCGGGGAAACCTTACAAAGAACTTTTTTATAATATGATTAAGGTAAATGTAGAAGATATGAAATACATGACAGATGTACAAAAACTTATTAATGATATGGGATATCGTGCTACTAGTAATGCAGAATGGATTGCTTCTCAACAAGAGCAAGCTGGATATGTGCAAGCTGTATTAGGTGGGATTGGAGCAGTTTCTTTATTAGTAGCGGCAATTGGAATTACCAATACCATGATGATGTCTATTTATGAGAGAACCAAGGAAATAGGAATTATCAAAGTACTAGGGTGCGATATGCGAAATATTCGTATGCAATTCTTATTAGAAGCAGGTTATATAGGATTCCTTGGTGGTGTAGTGGGAGTGTTACTTAGTTATGGAATATCGTATTTGATCAACCAAGTGGTAGCTACTTCGGGTATGGGGATGAGTACTTTATCGTATATCCCTTTGTGGCTATCTCTTGCTTCTGTTGCATTTGCTGTAGCAGTAGGAATGGTTGCAGGATTCTTCCCTGCTCAAAGAGCCATGAAGTTAAGTCCTCTAGCAGCTATTAGAAATGAATAATATCTAGTCATGAATAGGACAATGGTATCATATCCTTAAGGAAAGAAAGTAGAGTGAGAAATGGTAATAGGTAATCGAGAACGCTTTCAGAAAGGTTAAGGAATGAGTATGGGAAGAATGTCAACAGAGAAAAGGTTGCAATTAATTCGTTTGATTCGTGATGATCATGCCAAAAACATGGGTCAGCTACGAAAGAGAGAAGAAATTGTATACGACATACCAGCATCTAGGAGAGGACGAAGTAGCTATGAGGAAAAAGAAGTGGGGCTACAATCCGCAGACATACCAGCGGGAGAGGAATACGTCCGACCACCCAGTACATTTAAATTAAGAGTGATTATTAGTATACTAATTGGAGTAGGAGTGTATTATTTAGAAGTACAAGAGCAACACATCTATGGAATTACAGCGGAAACGGTAACAGAGTCTATTCGAAAAGAAGATGAGATTCATAAGTTGGCATTAGAATTGGAACATTTATTAGTAGATGTGGAAAGTTTGAAAAGAAATCCTTGATAGTTATACAAGATTATGGTACAATATATGTTGTTTCATATAAAATACGTACAAGTACTAATGTTGTTGGGAAAGGCATGGGTTAAAATGGGAGTATTAAGAACAGTATTAACGGTTATATTTATAATAGTATGTATCGCCTTGGCGGCGTTAGTATTAATGCAAGAAGGAAAATCAGGAGGATTGGGTTCCATTGGTGGAGCGGCAGAGAGTTATTGGGGGAAGAACAAGGGACGTTCCATGGAGGGTGCACTTGTAAAATTAACCAAATACTTAGCCATTACATTTATGGTGCTGGCGGCTGTTTTGAATATTCCTGGCTTTTAGAAGATAAGCACTCTTGCAAGAGAGTGCTTTTTTAATCGGAAATTTCTAAGAAGATTTCAAGAAAGGAGATTGCTGTGCAAGGAAAACAATCTAAAATACTAGAGAAGAAGAAAGCAGTTTTATATAATTTCATGTGTGATGATTTCTATGTTCCTATGAAAGAAAAAGAAATTGCAATAGTATTACAAGTTCCAAAAGAAGAGCGCCCTATGTTAACGCAAGTATTGAATGCGTTGTTAGAGGAAGGGAAGATAGTAAAGAGTAAACGTGGAAATTATGCTAAGGCAGAAGAGAGAACGAATACGACAATAGAAGAAGGTGAACAATCTTTAGTGTCTATGGAGATTGGCACTTTTATTGCTCATGAGAAAGGATATGGATTTGTAGAAGTAGAAGGGATAGAGGAAGATTTTTTTGTTCCAAAACACTGTGTAAATGGTGCGTTCCATCAAGATAAAGTACGAATTACTCTGTTACCAGAGAAACGTGGGAATCGAGAGGAAGCGAAAGTGGAGAGCATTGTAGAACGTGGATTTACGAAGTTAGTAGGAACGTTTCAAGAAAGTAAACATTATGGGTTTGTTGTCCCTGATAAGCAGAAAATTGGGCATGATATTTTTATTCCGCTAACGCGTACAAAAGGGGCTGTCAATGGACATAAGGTAGTGGTAGAATTAACAAGTTATGGGAATGAAGCAAAGAACCCAGAAGGGAAAGTAATTGAAATTCTAGGGCATAGGAATGATCCAGGTGTGGATATTAAGTCTATTGTGAGTGATTATGATCTTCCTACACAATTTAGTGAGAAGATATTGCAACAAGCAGTGCGTGTGGCTATGCCAGTCTCAGATGAAGATGCAGCAAATCGAGTGGATTTACGAGAGGTACAAATGGTGACCATAGATGGAGAGGATGCTAAAGATTTAGACGACGCTGTCCATGTACGAAAAATAGAAATGGGTTACGAATTAGGTGTACACATAGCAGATGTAACGAATTACGTACAAGAGCATTCTGCTATTGATAGAGAGGCATTAAATCGAGGGACAAGTGTGTATTTAGTAGATCGAGTAATTCCTATGATTCCCCACACACTATCTAATGGCATTTGTTCTTTGAATGAAGGAGAACGAAGGCTTGCACTTAGTTGCATAATGGAGATTGATATGCAAGGTGTTATTACTAGTTATAAAATCTTAGAAACACAAATCAGTGTGGATCGTAGAATGAGCTATGCAAATGTAACGAAGATACTAGAGGGAGATGAATCGTTATGTCAAGAGTATAAGGAATTCCTTCCTATGTTTCAACAGATGCAAAATCTGGCAGGTTTATTACGTGAGAGAAGAAGAGAGCGTGGTATGATTGATTTTGATTTTCCAGAAAGCAAAATTCGATTAGATGAAATGGGACGACCTATAGAGGTGAAGCCTTATGAGCGAAATATTGCAAGTAAGATTATTGAAGACTTTATGTTGGCAGCCAATGAAACAGTAGCAGAACACTTTTTTTGGTTAGAACTTCCTTTTGTATATCGTACTCATGAGAAGCCGGACATAGAGAAAATGGAGAAATTGACTATGTTTCTAAAGAATTTTGGGTATCAGATGAAGATGACTAAAGATGAGATACATCCGAAAGAATTTCAGAAATTATTGGAGCGAATGGAAGGGGAGCCTGAGGAAGCATTAATAAGTCGCCTTACATTACGTAGTATGAAACAGGCACGTTATGGAACGGAATGTAGTGGACACTTTGGACTAGCTTGTAAGTATTATAGTCACTTTACATCACCCATTAGAAGGTATCCAGATCTACAGATTCATCGTATTATTAAGGAACATTTGCGAGGAAAATTAAAAAAAGAGAGAGTAGAACATTATCATAAGAAGTTATCAGAGGTGGCAAAACATTCTTCTGCTATGGAACGTAGGGCAGCAGAGGCAGAGAGAGAAACCTGTAAAATGAAAAAAGCAGAATATATGGAAATGCATATTGGAGAGAGATATAAAGGGGTTATATCTAGTGTCACTTCATGGGGAATCTATGTAGAATTAGAGAACACCATTGAAGGTATGGTGCATATTTCTAATCTACATGGTGGTTATTACGAATACAATGATAAGACTCATGAAGTAGCGTGTAAAGAAGTTGGTAAAATATATCAATTAGGACAAAAGGTGACTGTAGAAGTAAAAAGTGTAGATAAGCAAATGCGTACGATTGATTTTTGGGTAAGTGATGAGGAAGGAGATTCTTAGATGGCAAAAGAACAAACAAGAAAGTTGGTAGCCAATAATAAGAAAGCGTACCATGACTATTTTATAGAAGACAAATATGAAGCAGGATTGTCTCTTGCGGGAACAGAAGTGAAATCTTTACGAATGGGGAAGTGTAGTGTCAAGGAAGCTTTTATACGTATCATACAAGGGGAAGTATTTGTATGTGGTATGCATATTAGCCCCTATGAAAAGGGGAATATCTTCAATAAAGATCCACTTCGTGTACGGAAGTTATTATTGCACAAGGCAGAGATTAATAAATTGGCGGGAAAATTATCAGAACAAGGTTATACAATAATGCCTTTGCAAGTATACTTTAAAGAGGGTAGGGCAAAGATAGAAATAGGTCTAGCTCGTGGTAAGAAGAATTATGATAAACGTCAAGACATTGCTAAGAAAGATCAAAAGAGAGAAGTGCAAAGGGAGTTTAAGGTACGGAATTTGTAAGTGTGAAATATAGAAATAAAGAAAAATAAGTGCAAACAAGTTGCAAAAGAACTAAAAACGTGTTACAATTTTAGTTCAACAATAAGGGCTAGTCAAGGTTTCGACGGGGTCTTTGAAGCTGGAGAAGCAAGC
Organism: Eubacteriales bacterium; assembly: GCA_044425555.1. Lineage (GTDB taxonomy): Bacteria > Bacillota > Clostridia > Lachnospirales > Lachnospiraceae > JAWXVE01. Next base: position 3,160 of record JAWXVF010000112.1, on the reverse strand, counting down.
CGTTGCGATACGTTAAACGCAAAATAAATTTAAACGCTGAAGATAATTTAGCTTACGCTGCCTAGCGGCAGCTGTCTTACTTAACGCACTCACACGTTAAGATAAGGCATCGACTTTGTGGGAAACGACGTATGGGATGCTCTTAGCATATGGGCGTATTAGGAGCTACTAAATGCATTTGGGTGTTAGCCACTGGATGCAGGAGGGAATGTTACTCGACTAACTAAGCTTGTAGAAGTACAGGGGATGGGGTTTCGGACACGGGTTCGACTCCCGTCTAGTCCATCTATGAAGTGTTTCTATGAAGTGAAGTATAATCAGAAGAGGAACAATTGATAGGGAGTCTTTTTTGTGTACGTATGAGGAGAATGGATTTTAAGTATCTTATGGCAAAGAGAAGCTGTATTTATCCTTTGAAATGCTTCTAATATGTTTAGTGGAGTAGACAACAGATATGAAGAAACAGACGAAATTAGTAGAACATTATAATAAATTTAACGAAGATAAACGATTAACAAGACCACATGGGCAAGTAGAATATTTAACAACCATACGTTATCTTAATCGTTACTTAGAACAATTGCAGAGTAAGCAGGGCAAACAAGAAATACTTCGCATTGCAGATATAGGAGCGGGAACGGGAAGATACGCCATTCCTTTAGCAGAAGAAGGATATCTTGTGACAGCAGTGGAATTAGTTCCATATAATGTGGGAATTTTAAAATCGAAACAATCTAAGGTGACAGTAATACAAGGCAGTGCGTTAAAGTTAAAACATTTAGAGTCAGAAAGTTTTGATGTTACTCTTTTGCTAGGTCCTATGTATCATTTGTTCACAATGGAAGAAAAGGTACAAGCTTTGTCTGAAGCAAAGCGGATAACGAAAAAAGGAGGGGTAATTTTTGTAGCTTACTTGATGAATGAGTATAGTATCTTAGTGCATGGATTTCGTGATAATTATATGAAAGAATGCGTAGAACAAGGGAAAGTTTCGAAAGACTTTCATGTACAGAATGCAGAAGAAGATTTATACGATTACGTAAGACTAGAAGACATTGATGCTTATAATCAAGTGGCAGAATTAGAGCGAATACAAATTATTGCTTCTACAGGAGCTGCTAATTATATGCGACCTACTTTACACAAAATGGACGAAGAAACATTTCAGTTATTCTTGGAATATCACTTTGCTACTTGTGAGAGAATGGATTTAATAGGGGCATCTTCTCATACTGTGGATATTTTACGGTGTTAATAATAGTAAGTAATTATGAAAATCTAGTAAATTACTAGATTTTTTGGGTTAAATGAGGTAAAATAAAAAGGAATATTGTTGGAGGAACTATTAGAAATGCTGTACAAAAGGGAAAGGTGTGGGTTCAATTCATGGAAAACAAGGAATCGCGTAAGGATTCAAAGTATGAAAGAAGTGAGAGTCATAATATCATTCCACAGGCATTAGAGATGTTAGAACAAACAGAAGACCTAGAAGAAGCATTATTAACGATTTTTAGGCGAGTAGGTGAGATGTTTGGAATTGATGCCATTGTGCTGTTTAAGAGCTGTGCAGATAATGAGAAAAGTATTATGTGCTATTGGTCGGATGAGAGTGTAAGTGGTTGTGTTACAAGGACAATAAATCAGTATAGAGATTTATCACTAGATCATTATATGAAATGGTATGATGAGACAGGAATGGCAGTAGTAGACAGCTGTGTTACGAAACGCACGAAAGAGGAGAATGGATTTCAAACATTACTAGCAGTACAATCACGATATGATTATAATACTATAAGTCATTTGGTTTTTGTGGATTATGGGAATCGTATAGAATGGACGCAAGAAGAGAAGATATTAATTAAAGGGCTTTCTACTATTTTTTATAGCTACTTGTCAAAGTCAGATATTATTACGAGTCAGAAAGAAACAGAATATATGTTAAATTATGACCGTATTTCAGGATTGCCTAATTTTGACAAGTATAAGAAAGATGTAGTGGAGATTATTTTAGAGAAAAGTCAATTGAAATTTGTCGTTTGCGTAATTTCTTTTACGAATTTTCAATATATTAATGAAATGTATGGGCGAGAAATTGGTAATGATATTTTACATCAATTTGGTGTATTCTGTAAGGAGACTTTACAAAGTTGTGAGTATTGCGCAAGAGGTACGGGAAGTAATTTTGTTATTCTAATGAATTATGAGAAGGAAGAAAATATTTCCAAAGAAGTTTTAGAAATGTGCCGAGGATTTACAAATAAGATGGATCATGAGTATCAAATAGGAAACTTGATATTAATTGGTGGTATCTGCTCTATTTTAGAACATACGAAAGCTTCTATAATAGATACATATAAAAATGCAGAACTTGCAAGGAAGTCTATTCGTCATATTGGTTATACAGAAGTTTGCTTATACCATATAGGGTTAAAAGAATATGATTTGCTAAAGAATAAAGTGATTACCAATATGGGGCATGCGTTAGAGAATAATGAGTTTCATGTATTTTTACAACCCAAGGTAGACTTACAGACACAACAAATAGCAGGTGCAGAAGCATTGGTGCGATGGATTCATGAAGATGGTTCGGTATTGTATCCAGATGAGTTCATTCCGATTTTTGAAGAAAATGGATTGATTAAGAAAATAGATTACTTCGTGTTAGAGAAAACTTTAGAATATCTTAAAATGCAAATAGAACAAGGAGTGGATTTGGTTCCTATTTCTGTGAATTTTTCAAGAAAACATCATGAAGATCCAGATTTTGTAGACAATATTATGAATTTGTTAAAGAAGTATGGTGTAGATAAAGAGTGGATTGAGATTGAGATTACAGAATCTACTTTTACAGCAGATAAGAATTTGTTGTCTAAGAATCTAGATTTGTTAGAGAACAAAGGACTATCTGTCTCTATAGATGATTTTGGGTCTGGTTATTCTGCTTTGAATATTTTGTCTTCTATTAAGGCTAATGTGATTAAGATTGACAAAGTATTTTTACAAGGAGACACTGGGAAAGATGTGAATATTTTAAAATATCTAGTGCAAATGATTAAGAGTTTGAATTATCAAGTGATTGTAGAAGGCGTAGAAACGAAAGAGCAAGTCCGATTCTTAGCAGGGTTAGAATGTGATATGGCACAAGGGTCTGGTTATTCTG
>JAWXVF010000111.1:5514-8752 GCA_044425555.1 Eubacteriales bacterium | reverse complement strand
TAATGTATGGAGCTGAATGTTACTAATCGGTCGAGGGCTTAACCAAGAGGAAAAGGAAGGGAAGACTTCAAGTTATAAAAGATTTAGAGAAAGAATCAATGTTCGGTTTTGAAGGTACAATGAATATAAAAGTTTGAAAAATCACAGTTTATAGGGATGTGGTTTTTTTTGTATGAATAGATAATATACGATACTAACTAATGGTGAAAGACTTAAAACCACAATTTTCTACATGAAAAGGTTGGTATTATGCATATTATGTCATCTTTCTCCTATATACTTTATGTGATATTTGTATTAGAATATGCATAGATAATATAATAAGTTACACAAAGTAACCAAAGGAGGAAAAAAAGAATGAAAAAGAAAGTAATTAGCTTAATGTTAACAATGGCTATGGCAGTCAGTATGGTTGCGTGTTCTAGTGGTTCATCAGTAGAGGGAACAACCACCACAACAGAAACAGGAACAGAATCTACATCAGATGAAAGTACAAGTGGAGATGTAAGTTATTCAGGAACGGTAGTAGTGTACTCACCACATGATGCAGATCCTTTAAACGATGGTGCGAATATGTTTATGGAAGCATATCCTGGAATCCAAGTGGAAGTAGTAGCAGCTGGTACAGGTGAATTATTAAACCGTGTAGCAGCAGAAGCAGCAAGACCTATTGCAGATGTATTATGGGGTGGTGGTGCTGATAGCTTAGCATCGTTTAAGGATTATTTTGAACCTTATGTATGTGCAAATGATGATGTAATTGCAGCTGATCATAAAGATGCAGATGGGTATTGGATTGGAGAAAGTCCATTACCAATGGTAATTGTATATAATAAAGAATTACTAGTAGAAGATGGAATTGAAATTCCTACAAGTTGGGAAGATTTATTAGATCCAGCTTTAAAAGGTAAAATTGCTTACTGTGCACCATCTTTATCAGGTTCTGCATATACACAGTTAGTTACAATGATTTTAGGGAAAGATTCTGTAGAAGAAGGTTGGGCGTTTATTGAACAATTATATATTAACTTAGATGGTAAGATCCTTGATTCATCAAGTAAATGTCACAAAATGGTTGCAGATGGAGAGTATCATGTAGGGTTAACTTTAGAAAAATCAGCAGTATTATATGAAGAATATGAAAATATGGGATTTATCTATCCTGCTGATGGTACGAGTGCGGTACCTGATGGAATTGCTTTAATTAAAGATGCTCCAAACCCAGATAATGCTAAATTATTTATAGATTTTGTTACTTCTTATGAAGTTCAACAAGCACAAAGTGAGAGATGGGGAAGAAGACCAGTAAGAAGTGATGTACCAGTATCAGGATCTATTGCACCATTAGATGAGATTGTTTTGGTAAATTATGATTTTGATTGGGCGGCTTCAGATAAAGAAACAATTATTGAAGAATTTAATGAAATTGTAGTAAACAACTAATTAGGTAAAAATAAAGTGGGTGAATACCCACTTTATTTAAAAAAGATGAATGGGAGAAGGGTGAGATGAGTCATACAGTAAATATTAAAGAAGTAGTAAAAAAATATGGGAATTTTACAGCAGTAAACGGGGTAAGTGTAAAAATTGAACCTGGAGAATTTTTTACATTATTAGGACCTTCTGGATGTGGAAAAACAACCTTATTGAGGATGATTGCAGGATTTAATTCTATTGACGGTGGAGAAATCTATTTTGATGATAAGGTGATTAATCATTTAGATGCTCATAAACGTGATATTGGTATGGTCTTTCAAAATTATGCCATTTTCCCACATTTAACAGTTGCAGAAAATGTAGCTTATGGATTAAAAGCACGTAAAATGGATGCAAATATAATTAAGAAAAAAGTGGATGAAGCATTGGATTTAGTTCAAATTGCTCCTTTAAAAGATAGACGACCAAATGAATTATCAGGGGGTCAACAACAACGTGTAGCATTGGCACGTGCATTTGTTATTGAACCAGCATTGTTATTAATGGATGAACCATTATCAAACTTAGATGCTAAGTTACGTGTGCAAATGCGTACTATTATTAAGAAATTACAGAGAAGACTTGGGATTACTACAATTTATGTAACACATGATCAAGAAGAAGCACTTGCTATATCAGATCGAATTGCTGTTATGAAAGATGGTAATATTATGCAAGTGGATTCACCAGAGGTAATCTACCGCAAGCCAGCTAATGAGTTTGTAGCAGGATTTATAGGGGTTTCTAATTTTATGGAATGTACTATTGAAAAAGTAGAAAAAGATATGGCTACTGTTAAAGTCGCAGATGGTATAACCATATGCAAAAAGATAAAAGAAAATCGTACGGGTGTAGTTACTTTATCTGCTAGACCAGAACAATTATATTTTGATGAAAAAGAAGGGATGGAAGGAACAATCGTATTATCAACGTTCTTAGGTGACTTTATTGAATATGAAGTACAAATTGCTACTGGGGAAGTATTACAAGTAAATGAGTATACAAAAGACGTAGATTCTTTATTAGCAGATGGAACTACCGTTAAGGTGAAGTTTGATGAACAAAAAATTAGTCTTTATGATAAAGATACGAAGGAGGTAATTTCATGTTAAAAAAGAAGATAAAACTTGACTTTTGGTTTTGGGTAAAAGTTTTTGTAATTGTTATGATGTTTACATTTTTAATTTATCCATTTTTCTCTTTGGTAACAAGAAGCTTTTTTTCTTCTAAAGTAGAAGGATTTACCTTTACAAATTATGTAAGATTTTTTACGAAAGAATACTATTATTCAGCTTTACTTAGAAGTTTATATGTGTCAACTACTGTAACGATAACAACCGTTATACTTGGTGTTCCTATGGCATATTTAATGACACGTTATAATATTTGGGGGAAGAAATATATACATATTTTTATTATTATGAGTTTAATGTCACCACCGTTTATCGGAGCATATAGTTGGATTTTATTATTTGGACGTTCAGGTGTGATTACACAGATGTTTAAGCAAATTGGAATTATTTTACCAACTATTTATGGGCAACTTGGAATTATTATGGTATTTACATTTAAGTTATTTCCTTACGTTTATCTCTATACAGCAGGAGCTATGAATAGTATTGATTCTAGTTTGGAAGAAGCAGCTGAGAATTTAGGTTCGAGTAAGTTTAGACGTTTGCTTACAGTAAGCTTACCAGTAGTATTGCCTAGTATGGCAGCTGGTGCAATTATGGTATTTATGACTAGTTTAGCCGATTTTGGT
>JAWXVF010000111.1:0-5504 GCA_044425555.1 Eubacteriales bacterium | reverse complement strand
TGATTGGGGAAGGTTATATGGTATTACCAGTACTTGTCTATAATGAGTATATGAGTGAAATGGGTGGTAATGCAAATCTTGCTAGTGCTTTAAGTGTAATTGTTGTTTCATGTTCGTTACTTGTATTATTGGTACAAAAGTATTACGTTTCTAAGAAAAACTATATTATGACTTCTATGAGACCACCAGTGGAAATACAATTAAAAGGTATAAAAAGAGTATTGTTTACACTACCAGTTGCAATTGTTACTTTTATTGGAATTATTCCACAATTTGTAGTTGTTATTACAAGCTTTATACAAACTGATTTTACAGGATTTGTTGGAGGCTTCAGCCTTGATAATTATACAAATATTGCAAAACGTCTAAGCACGAATATTGTTAATACTTTTACGTATGCTAGTATTGCAATTGTTGTAATTGTAATAGTTGGTATGTTAATGAGTTATATTATTGTACGACATAAAGGAATTGTTGGGCAAGCTATGGATATGTTAATCATGTTTCCATACGTGATTCCAGGAGCAGTTCTTGGTATTGGTTTGATTGTAGCATTTAATAAACCTCCATTTATTTTCACAGGAACAGCATTTATTATTATTATTGCTTATATTGTAAGAAAATTACCGTATACAGTTCGATCTGGAAGTGCATTCTTACAACAAATGGATCCTAGTATTGAGGAAGCCTCTATTAACTTAGGAGTATCTCCACGTAAAACATTTTTTAGTGTAACAGCACGTTTAATGGCACCTGGTATTTTATCAGGAGCAATTCTTAGTTGGATTACTTGTATAAATGAGTTATCCTCAAGTGTTATGTTATACGGTGGTCGTACCAGTACCATATCAGTTGCAATCTATACAGAAGTAGTGCGAAATAGTTATGGAACCGCAGCAGCACTTGCATCTATTCTTACGATTACAACGGTATTAAGTCTCTTGTTGTTTTTAAAGATTAGTAAGGGGAGAGTTAAAGTAGTATAAATGTGTATCAAAGAATTATATCTTTAAGAACAAGAAATCATCTCTAAGCTCGATATATGAAAAGAGTTTAGAGATGTATTTGTTTAGGGACGAGATTTTTCTTGATATTGAGAGGGAGATACTCCAACTATTTTTTTAAATAGATTACTAAAATACATAGAATCACTATAACCCACTAATTGAGCTACTTCATAAACTTTTACTTTATGGTTTTGTAGTAGTTTAGTAGCTTGTTCAATGCGATAGTATGCTAGATAATTCACGAAAGTATAACCCGTTTCCTTTTTAAATAGGCGACTAAAGTATCCTTCAGACAAACAAATGACATAGGATACTTGGGAAATACTAATGTGTTCTGCATAATGGTTTTGAATATATTCAATTGCTTCATTAATATATTTGCTATTATAGTGTGACTTGGCTTTAAAGTGAAATGGTGTTGTAGAGTGCTGTGGCAAAATAGAAATAATCTGTTGGATAGATTCTTCTAATTCCCCATCTTCAAAAGGTTTTAGTAGATAATCGGATACATCTAATTTGACAGCACTTTGAGCATAGGTAAAATCACTATAAGCAGTTAATATAATAAATTTACAGGTATAACTATCTTTGCGTAGAGATTCAATCATTTCTAGACCTGTCATTTTAGGCATTTGAATATCTGTAATTACAATATCAGGAGATAAATTTTTAATCATTTCATAACCTTCTAATCCATCTTTGGCATCTCCTATGACTTCGCATTGTATGGAAGACCAGTCTGTTCCGTATAGAATTCCTTCTCGTACAAGGGATTCATCTTCTACTATTATTATTTTAATCATGGATAGACTCCTTATTTAGTGGAATACGTATTTGAATAGTGGTACCACCCATAAGTGGTTTTTGAAGAGTAAGTCCATATTCTGTGCCATAATGAAGTTTTATAATGTGATTGACGTTATAGAGTCCAACATGTCCCTTAAAACCTTCCTCTATATAGCGCTGTAATTCATATAATTTATCAGGTGGGATGCCACAACCAGTATCACTAATCAATAGATAGAGTAAATCGTATTGTGTGTACCCTGTTATGGTAATGGTACCATGTTCCATATCATTTAAACCGTGTAAAATAGCATTTTCTACAAGTGGTTGTAAAATTAACTTAGGAATCATAAGGGTATACAAAGAGGTGGGTAATGTGATATTATAGGTGAATTTATCATGAAATCTTATATTTTGAATATCAATATACTTAACAAGTAAATCTAATTCCTCTTCTATGGTAATAAATTGTTCACTCATAATACTACTACGTAGAATACTACTAAGACTAGTAGCTATTTTGCTAATGGTAGGTACTTGATTAATTTTAGCAATCCACTTAATACTATCTAGTGTATTATATAGAAAATGTGGATTTAATTGTTCGTGTAATTGTTGCATTTGAAGACGATTTACTTCTTTTTCATGATTGATCTTAGAGTCAATATGTTCTTGTAATTCTTCAGCCATTTGGTTAAATGTGGTGGAGAGTTTTCCTAGTTCATCATAGTGATAGACTTGGATTCGGGTATTGAGGTTACCGTCCATAATACGAATCATGGCTTCATTAATGTAAGCAATTGGTCTCATAAGACTGTGACTAATTAAAATGGCAGTGATAATACATACGATTAAACTAATGGTGGCAAATAGAATACTTACCATTTGTAAGGTATGCAATAATCCTTGTAGGAAGGTAATATCTTGTTGTAGTACGAAAGTTAAGTGATGTTTTGTATCATAATGTATATAATAATTATATCCTTGTTCTTGTAAAAAAAAACCATGAGATAGAGAAGATAATTCTGTTAACAAGGATTCTGTAATGGTAAAAGAGGAGGTACTAGTATAAATAGTCTCCCATTTGTTATTTAGTATTTGAATAGAAGTATCATGATTGATGTAACTAGATAGTATTCTATTAAAATCTTCTGTAGAAAGTATAGTGGCTACATATCCTAATCTAATATGATGAGGAGAGTAGATGGTCTTTAATAAGTATAGGTTATGAAGATTTTGGTCTACTGAGAGAAAAACTCCATAAGGTGGTAAATCAACAGTAGTTAGAGATGGGATTGGAATAGGTAAATATTGTGGTAGATGTTCAGGTTTGATAGCAAATCGCAACAAAGCACCAGAATCATAAATGGAAAACCCATTGGTACTGTGGACGTTATCTTGTGCTTGATATAAGGTGAGAAGCATTTCACTTGTAATAAGATCGCTGCTTCGGTCTACGAGAGCGGATTGAATATAGGAATTGTTAGATAAGTGAGTTAGTGTATTAGAATATTCCACAATAGCAGAAGAAAAAGAAGATAGAATATGTTCTAAGGTTTGAGAACCACTTTCATGGAGTTGGTTATTCATTAAATAGGAAAACAATTGTACCATAATAATGGTACAAAAAAACAAAGGTAGTATGGCTACCATTAAGCAACTAAGTAAAATACGATATTGAAATGATATATTTTTTAATAAATTTCTCATAAATGGAATAATTGACTTTCTATATTGATGGGAAAGCAGATTCTCTATAGGAGAATCATATTAGCTTAGTATAGCATTGTGAGAAACTAATGTAAAGTGATAGGAATACAATTTTAGAATAAGATTTCTCAAGAAAGAATAGTATTGACTATATGGGAATCTATGCTAAAATTAAATTAAAAAGGTGTAACGATGCTGCAAATATATTATACAAAGATTTTAAAAAGTGAATTTGTCAAAGGACAAAAGAATCAAATACTACATAGAGTTGGATATGTCTTGTTAGAAGAAGTCTTAAAGCAAGCAGGATATAAATATGGTACAATGATTATAGAAGAAAGTGGTAAGCCAGCATTTTTAGAAAGTGATTTACCGTATTTTAATATATCTCACTCGGGAGAATATGTTATGTGTGCAATTTCAGATCAAGAAGTAGGTGTGGACATACAATTAATAAAAGAAGGGATTCAAGCAGTTACTTTAGCGAAACGATTTTATCATGAAAAAGAATTGAACGAGATAATGCAAGGAAAAGAGAGTGAACGAGGAAGACTCTTTACAGAAATTTGGTGCATGAAAGAAAGTTATTTGAAGTATCAAGGAACAGGAATGAATCGTGGACTAAACACATTTTATCTAGACAAGAACTCATCCCAAATCATTGATAAAGGAATTAGGCAGACTATAACATATGAGAGTGGACTGATAGAAAATTATTGTTATGGTATCTGTAGTGATACAAAGAAAAGTACCATAACAATAAAGTATGTCTTGTTAGATTGTTATTCTATGGAGATATTACCATAACGAATTTCATCTAGTGCTTCATATCCTGCTTTAATGACTTCAATTGTAATAAATTCATGATTCTGATAATTGACAGGAATTGGTTCATTAACATTAATAAAAATGGTTCCAGAACCACCCTCTAAAATAGTAGTTGTTTTATCGTCAGTGGTAAAAGAACCATCAAAAAAACTGGTGATAATAAAATCTAAAGCAATTCCTGTATCTTTCCGAGTGCCACCTAGGATGTACGGGTTTTCTTCTCTCGTTTGGTCAATACTGAGTCCTGTAGTATATATAGGGGTTCCTTCTTCCGCCAAATCTAATGCTGCTTGATATAATCCTTCGTTAGCCAAAGAGCTAACGCTACCCATGATAAAAGTAATATCCTGACTAGCTAGTTCCATAGCTTTTTCGTAAACAATATCTTGCTCGCTGTAAGTATCTGCATATTCTCGTACAATTTGTATATCAGGATTAATGGAGTGAATACCTTTTGTAAAGCCATTTAGATACTGGTAATTGGCCTCATCATTATAGTTACCAATATACCCCATTTTCGTTTCATCAGGAAATGCAGTGGCAATCATGACTCCTAACACGTAATTATTATAAAACATATCAAAGTTAACACCCTTAACGTCATGACCAATTCCAATCACGTCAATAACTGCAAACTTCGTCTGGTCGTAAGTAGACGCCATGGAAGCAAAGGGTGTGGTTGCTTGCCACCCTAAACCAATAATTAAATCGTATTCGTTCTTAGCTAGTTCTAAGGCAACTTCTTCCCATGCATTTAAGTCGTCTATATGATAAATAGAACTAATAAAATTATATTCTTCTTCTAAGAGATAGAGTTGATCAGAAGCTTGTGAAATAAATTTATTTTCTCCTTCATAGGAATCGGTAAGCAAAGCAATTTTAATGTCGGATTCAGTGACAATGGTTTTGGAAGCACATCCCATTAGTAGTGATATACATAAAAGTAGAAGTACTAAGTTTTTCATTGGTAAATTCCTTTCATAGTTAGATGTTGTAAAAGTAGCTAATTATATTACATTATATAAGATTTTATATAAAAGTTCAATATGAGAAAAGAATCTTACAGGATAAACTTATAAACTGTTATTCTAACTAAAACAATGCTCTTGTTATTTTTTTACACCAACAAAATAAACTTTTTTATTGCGCCTCCATTCCTAATGCTTTTTTTAC
>JAWXVF010000110.1:0-8924 GCA_044425555.1 Eubacteriales bacterium | reverse complement strand
ACGGTGGACTTAAGCAATTAGATGGTGTAGGACCTAACAATGAATTACTAATTGAATATGCAATCTATGATGCCATTCAAGCAGGGTTTGAGAAGGTGGTATGTATTATCAAAGAGGAAAATGAGCAAGATTTTGAAGAGAAAATATCGAAAAAAATTCGTGCTCACATTGATATTGAGTATGTATATCAAAAGAAAGATAATGTGCCAGAACAATATAAGAGCTTGGTGGAAAATAGAGAAAAACCATTAGGAACAGGTCATGCTATTTTATGTGCGAAAGATGCAATAGGAAGTGACAGTTTTGCAGTAATTAATGCAGATGACTTCTATTCAAGAGATGCATTTGTTCAGTTATACAATTACATGAAAACCACAGACGAATATTGTCTGTCTGCATTTTCTCTAAAGAATACGGTATCGGAAAATGGAACGGTTGCACGTGGAGTATGTTCCAAAGATCAAGATAATTATTTAACACAGATTGTAGAACATGAAAAAATTGACAAGAATTTTGAAAATCATGCACATCCTCAAGTAGTATTAGCTCCAGACACACCAGTTTCTATGAATTGTTGGGGATTTCAAGCTGATGTATTCCAAGTATTCGAAAATGCTTTTGCAGAATTTTTAGAAGAAAATAAATCGGACTTAAGCCGTAAGGAATTCTATCTTGCTGCACCAATTAATGCAGTTATTGAAAGCAAGAAGAAAAAAATCAAATTATTAGATACGGATGCAATATGGTATGGGGTGACTTATCAAGAAGATAAACAAGAAGTAGTGGAAGCAATTGCTAATATGATCAAACAAGGAATTTATCCAGAAAGGTTGTGGGCGTGATGAATTTAGAAGAAGCAAAATATATTATTAGTCAATTTGACCTAGGTGGGAAATTAATCTATTGTGAACCTTTTGGAGAAGGTAATATTAATAGTTCTTATATGTTTTGTATGCTATATGAAACAACAGCGCCAAAGCGATTCATGTTACAGAAAGTCAATACTACAATTTTCTTAGAACCTATGGCGCTAATGCGTAATATTTCTTTGGTTACAGAGTATTTGAAAGGTAAAATTGAAAAGGCTGGTGGAGATCCAATGCGTGAAACTCTTACGATTGTAAAGACTAGTAAGGGTGATTTAGCATACAAGGCAGAAGATGGGTACTATCGAGTATATCCCTTTATTGAAGAAGCTACTTGTCATCAACAAGCAACTCCTGAATTATTTTATAATTCGGCTAAGGCATTTGGGAAGTTTGCAAGACAACTAGAAGGATTTGATGCATCTCTTTTGGTAGATGCTATACCGAATTTTCACAATACTCCGATGCGGTATGATCATTTTATGGAAAGTGTAGAAAAAGATGTGGCAGGACGTGTAGGAAGTTGTAAGGAGGAAATAGCTTTTTTAATGGAGCAGAAAAATCTTGCATCTGTTATTGTGGATGAAATTGAAAAAGGAACCATTCCAGTACGTGTATGTCATAATGATACCAAGTTAAATAATGTTATGATGGACAATAAAACAGAAGAAGGTGTCTGTGTGATTGATCTTGATATTGTGATGCAAGGGTCACTTTTATATGATGTAGGAGATAGTATTCGATTTGGTGCGACTACAGCAGGAGAAGATGAAGGAAACCTTGATTTGGTATCGTGTGATTTGGAGAAATATGAAATTTTTATTAAAGGATATTTAGAAGAGTGTATTAGTGTAATGAGTGAGAAAGAGATTTCGCTACTTCCTTATGGGGGGATTGTCATTACGTATGAGCAAGCCTTGCGATTTCTAGGAGATTACTTTAATGGAGATACGTATTATAAAGTAGACTATCCAGAACATAATCTAGTACGTGGTAGGAATCAGATTAAATTAGTGCAAGATATGTTAGCTCATCTAGAAGAATTAAATGCTATTACCAAGAAGTATGTGAAGTAAATAGTTTGAAATTTTGAAAAAGATATAGAGAATGCGATTTAGATTTTGGAAAAGGAAGCGTTACCTTAAAGATTACACAAGGAAATCAAGAGAAAGAAATAGATATTACAAATGCAAATAGGGCATTAGACTTGTCTACCTTTGAAGAAGGGGATATTAGATTTACATTAAGTAATACCGATGCTAGAAACGTGGCATTTGAATTGTTGTGGTAGTAAGGTATTAGAGAATATAAAAAAGATAATCGCTTAGTTTTTCCGGACTTGGGCGATTATCTTTTTTTGTACGTACTTACTTCTTCGAACGTTTACGAAGAGTTGGATCTAGTATCTTCTTACGGATTCGAATACTTTCTGGTGTAATCTCTAATAGCTCATCTATATCAATGAATTCCAAAGCCTGTTCTAAACTTAAGATACGAGGTGGAGAGAGGCGAAGTGCTTCGTCAGCTCCAGATGATCTTGTATTGGTTAATTGCTTTTTCTTACATACATTTAATTCTACATCTTCTGGTTTTCCACTTTGTCCAATAATCATACCAGAGTATACTTTTTCACCCGCTCCAATAAAGAGTACCCCACGTTCTTGTGCATTAAAGAGTCCGTAGGTAACGGCTTCTCCTGCTTCAAAAGCGATGAGAGAACCTTGTTTACGATATTGAATATCTCCCTTATAAGGACCGTAGCCATCGAAAATGGTATTGATAATTCCATTTCCTTTTGTGCTAGTAAGGAATTCTCCACGATATCCAATCAAACCACGAGAAGGAATGGCGAATTCTAGTCTTGTGTAACCACCAGAGGCAGCACTCATATTGCGAAGTTCTCCTTTACGGATGCTTAACTTTTCAATAACACTTCCTGAAAATTCTTCTGGAACATCAATGTAAGCAAGTTCCATAGGTTCTTGCTTTTTGCCATTTTCATCTGTTTGATACAAAACTTCGGCTTTACTTACTGCAAATTCATAACCTTCACGTCTCATATTTTCAATTAATACAGATAGATGTAGTTCTCCACGACCAGACACTTTAAAGGATTCTGTATTCTCTGTTTCTTCTACACGTAGACTAACATCTGTATTTAATTCTTTAAATAAACGATCACGAAGATGACGACTTGTAATGAATTTCCCTTCTTGTCCAGCAAGAGGAGAATCGTTTACAATAAATTGCATAGCAATAGTAGGTTCGGAAATTTTCTGAAATGGAATTGGTTGTGGATTTTCTAACGCACATAACGTATCTCCAATGTGAATTTCAGCGATTCCAGATAGAGCAACAATAGCACCAATCTTAGCTTCGTCCACTTCTACTTTGTTTAATCCGTCGTATTCATATAATTTACCAATTTTTACTTTTTTATTTTTATCAGGTTCATGTGCATTCAATAGTAGAACTTCTTGATTGACTTTTAAAGAGCCATTATCTACTTTACCAACACCGATGCGTCCTACATATTCATTATAATCAATCGTACTAATGAGTACTTGTGTACCCGTATCTGGATCACCAGATGGTGCAGGAATGTAATCAAGGATAGTTTCGAATAATGGAACCATATTAATGGCTTCATCCTCCATGTTTAACTTAGAAACGCCTGATTTGGCAGAGGCAAATACAAATGGACAATCTAATTGTTCATCAGAGGCATCTAAATCTAATAATAATTCTAAAACTTCATCAATTACTTCTTGAACACGAGCTTCAGGACGATCAATTTTATTAATACAAACGATGACGTGTAAATCAAGCTCAAGAGCTTTTCGAAGTACGAATTTTGTCTGCGGCATAGCTCCTTCATAAGCATCTACTACTAAGACAACGCCGTTTACCATCTTTAAAACACGTTCTACTTCTCCGCCAAAATCAGCATGTCCAGGAGTATCAATTATATTTATTTTTACATCGTTATAAGTTACGGCTGTATTTTTGGCTAAAATAGTAATTCCCCGTTCCTTCTCAATGGCATTAGAGTCCATAACACGCTCTGCAACCTCTTGATTGGCACGAAAAACACCACTTTGTTTTAATAATTCATCTACTAAGGTAGTTTTGCCATGATCAACATGGGCAATAATTGCAATATTTCTAACATCTTCTCTGTTTTGATTCATATATGCTCCTTGCATAAGTTAAAATTTTTAAACAACTTATACATTCTATCATAATTAAAATAGATTACAAGTTATTTCTTATTATTAAGTACGTATTTTGTCAAAAAAAATTAAAAATCCATGTATTTTCCATAATATCAGTGGATATATAGAGAAATAGGCGACGGAAAGAACGTGTATTTTTCATAATTATGGTCTAAAGTAATAAGAGAGGGAATAAACTTATAAAGCAACACTGGAAAAAATTCTTAAAGTAAGAAAAGGAGAACAAAGAAATGGTTGATAAGGTAATTGAAAATAATCAGGTAATGATTATGGGGGAGATTGTAAGCGATTTTGTTTATAGTCATGAAATATTTGGAGAAGGATTCTATATGGTAGATGTTTCAGTGATTCGACTTAGTGATTCAAGTGATATCATACCATTAATGGTATCAGAACGTTTGATTCAAGTAGATCATGATTACAAAGAACAAAAAATTATTGTAAATGGTCAATTTCGTTCTTATAATCGTCATGAGGAACGTAAGAATCGGTTAGTACTATCGGTTTTTGCAAGGGAAATAGATTTTATTGATGAGTATAGCGATGCTATGAAAACCAATCAAATTTATTTAGATGGTTACGTATGCAAGGAACCTATTTATCGAAAAACACCACTAGGAAGAGAAATTGCAGATATTTTATTAGCAGTAAATCGACCTTATGGAAAATCCGATTACATACCGTGTATCTGTTGGGGCAGAAATGCTAGATACGTATCAGGATTTGAGGTAGGAGAACGGTGTGGAATCTGGGGGAGAATTCAAAGTAGAGAATATATGAAAAAGATTAGTGAAGAAGAAGTAGAAAAAAGAGTTGCCTATGAAGTATCTGTTAGTAAAATCGAAATTATAGATTCGGAATATTCAGAATAAAGTATAGAAATTAGACCTGAGTATCTATTCGGATTTGAAATGTTAATATGATTTGTGGGGATGAATAAAATTAAGAAACCGACTTTTAGGAGTCGGTTTTTACTTGTTCATAAAAATTTTATAATTATTTAGCACAAAATAGTTAAAACTCAGGCGAATTCATGTTACAATTAGGAAAAGAAAAGAATAGAATAAAACAATTTAGAAATGAGGAGACTATGACAATATTTAAAGGTGCAGGAACAGCAATTATTACCCCATTTTCAAAGACTGGTGAAGTGGATTATGCGTGTTTTGCAAAACAAATTGAATTTCAAATAGCGAATGAAGTAGATGCCATTATTGTATGTGGAACAACAGGAGAATCTTCCACGTTAACTCATGAGGAACATCTTGAAGTGATTCGATTCTGTGTGAAAACTGTGAATAAGAGAGTACCAGTAGTAGCAGGAACAGGGTCTAATTGTACAGATACAGCAATCTTTTTATCGAAAGAGGCACAAGGGTTAGGAGTGGATGGTTTATTAGTGGTGACTCCGTATTACAATAAGGCTACACAAAAAGGATTATATGAACATTTTAAGTTAATTGCAGAGGCGGTGACCTTGCCAATTATTCTATATAATATTCCAGGTCGTACAGGTGGTGTTAATATTTTGCCAGAAACAGTAGTGCGATTATGTAAAGAAATGAACAATATTGTTGGGGTGAAAGATGCAACAGGGAATATTAGCCAAGTGGCGAAGTTAATGTCTCTTGCAGACGGATCAGTGGATTTATATTCTGGAAATGATGATCAAATTGTTCCATTATTATCATTAGGTGGAGTTGGAGTAGTATCTGTTCTTTCTAATGTGGCACCTAAGAATGTCCATGATATGTGTATAAGTTATATGAGGGGAGATGTAGAGAAGAGTAAACAACTACAATTAGAAGCGATTGCATTAACGGATGCCTTGTTCTGTGAAGTGAACCCGATTCCAGTGAAAAAAGCATTAGAATTAATGGGTATGGATTCGGGAGTATTAAGACGACCATTAACTGAGATGGAGCCAGAACATATAGAACAATTGAGAACAGCAATGAAACAATATGGATTGTTATAAGATGTTTGAAAGAATAGAAATTGCAAGAATGGAGAGAAGGATCTGATGACTAGAGTAATTATGCATGGTTGTAATGGGAAAATGGGACGTGTGATTTCTGAATTAATAGAAAGTGATGCAGAGATTGAAATTGTGGCAGGAGTAGACGTGTATACACAATCAGAGCAAAGCTACCCTGTGTTTGAAAAAATGGAGTTGTGTGATAGAGACGCAGATGTTATTATTGATTTTGCTTCAGCAAGTGCGATAGATGATTTGTTAGAATATTCTATCGCGAAGCAAGTTCCTTGTGTCTTATGCACTACAGGATTAAGTGAAGCACAATTAAAGGAAGTGGAGAAGGCTTCTAAGAAAGTGGCTATTTTAAAATCTGCTAATATGTCCCTTGGGATTAACTTATTAATGAAACTGTTAAAATCAGCAACTTCTATTTTACAACCAGCAGGTTATGACATTGAAGTGGTAGAAAAGCATCACAATCAAAAGTTAGATGCACCTAGTGGTACGGCTATAGCGTTGGCGGATGCCATGAAGGAAGAAATAGAAGAGCCGTTTGAATATACGTATGACCGTAGTCAAGTAAGAGAACCACGTAAGAAGAATGAAATTGGTATGAGTGCCATACGAGGTGGAACAATTGTAGGTGAGCATGATATAATCTTTGCAGGCATAGATGAAGTGATTACCTTTTCTCATACAGCATATTCAAGAGCGGTATTTGGAAAGGGAGCGATTCAGGCTGGGAAATATTTAAAGGGAAAGCCAGCAGGTTATTATACCATGAGTGATGTAATTGAAGGTGTGTAATTATAAGAATTTTGTAGTAAATAGGAAAAGCTGTACATTTATCAAGAGAGTGTACAGCTTACCTTTTTAAATATATTGAGTGAGAAATTAACGATCCATTACATCGTGTGTAATATCATCTGTAATATCTTCTACGCCATCTTTTACATCTTCGAATGCATCTTTGATCTGTTCACCAGTTTCGTCTAATATAGAAGAGTTATCATGGTGGTTCTTATCATCATAGTGATCATAGTAGTCATCTACGTTAGAATCTGTAGAAGGGGAATCATAATCATAAAGATCGTTTGTTGTATCATAGTTGTTATCATCTAGAGGAAGATTGTCAATGGTATCCATATCTTGTGTTAGAGTATCCTTCTCTATGGAATCATCAGGGATTTTCTGATCTCTTGAACAACCTGTAATTAACATCACTGATAAGATAAAACTTGATAAAATTACTATTCGATTACGTTTATTCATTTTGCACTTCCTTTCTTTAATTGTTTCTTTGATTATAAATACGGAAAAGATTCCGATACGTTTAGTATAAGTCAATGCACTTAAAGTATACATAAGTAAAAAGGAAAATTTAGCATGAGTTAGTAATTTTAGGAAAAAAAGGAGTGAGTCATGGAATTTAGACCGTGTATTGATATACATAATGGAAAAGTAAAACAAATTGTAGGAAGTAGTCTACAAGATCAAAACGATCAAGCGATTGAAAATTATGTTTCCACACAAGAGGCTAGTTATTACGCGAAATTATACAAGGATAATCATTTAAAAAATGGACATATTATTTTATTAAATCCACCTTCTAGCCCATATTTTGTAGAAACAAAAAAGCAAGCTATAAATGCGTTGTCTGCCTATCCAAATGGAATGCAAATTGGAGGAGGAATCCATTTAGAAAATGCATCTGAATACATTGAGGCAGGAGCTAGTCATGTAATTGTAACCTCGTACTTATTTGAAAATGGTAATCTAGAGTATGAACGTTTAGAGCAACTTAAGAAGAAAATAGGAAAAGAGCGTATTGTTGTAGATTTGAGTTGCCGTAAAAGAGAGAATCAATATTATATTATGACAAATCGTTGGCAAACTTATACGGAAGAAGTAATTACTTATGACTTATTAGAAAAGCTTGGTAGAAATTGTGATGAATTTTTGATACATGCGGTAGATGTAGAAGGAAAGGCGAATGGAATAGAAGAAGATTTAGTGCAGTATTTAAGTGCTTGGAATCATAATCCTATTACATATGCAGGTGGTGTACGAACATTAGACGATATTAAAAAGCTAAAAGATATTGGTAAGAATATGATACACATAACAGTAGGTAGTGCTATGGATTTGTTTGGTGGCAATTTGTTAATGAGTGATCTGATAAGATGTGTAGAAGAGCCATTCTAATTAAATCTGATTAGTAGTATAGGGGAGAAATAGGATGGAATGAGAAATGAGAATGGAATGTTAAAAAGCCAATCAAATGATTGGCTTTTTCTTAATCCGTAAAACAAATCTGCACTTTCAAAAATAAATTAATTTATAATAAGAAAAGGCACATCGAAAAACTGATTAATTGGTAAATTAGGTATGATTAACATTTTACAACGTTAACTGCTTGTGGTCCTTTTTCGCCATTGATTACTTCGAATTCAACTGCAGCACCTTCGTCTAAAGACTTGAAACCATCCATGTTTAATCCTGAATAATGTACGAAAACATCATTTCCTTGTTCGTCTGAGATAAAACCATACCCTTTTTGGTTGTTAAACCATTTTACTGTACCTTTGTTCATTGTAGAAACCTCCAAATAAAAATATAAACTGTGTTGCACCATTACAACAAATAAATAATACCACAGCAACGTGAAAAAGTAAAGTTATTTCTTAATATTTTATCAAATTTATGAAAAAAATATAAATTATCAATTAATATGCTAAAATAATGTAAAAGTAAGGTTATTTTCTTATTTTGTATCAGGATAAACTTATAAAATTACAAAAATATTAAGAAAACTAAAATTTCCAGTTTTTCTTCAGATGTGCT
>JAWXVF010000109.1:0-9096 GCA_044425555.1 Eubacteriales bacterium | reverse complement strand
AGCAATGAATGCTAATAGAATGCTTAACATCACAGTGAATCAAACAGCCAAATCAACAGAGAAACTTTCTTCAGGATACAGAATCAACCGTGCAACCGTGCAGCAGATGATGCAGCTGGTCTTTCTATCTCAGAAGGAATGAGAAGCCAAATCAGAGGTCTTACACAAGCTTCTCGTAATGCTCAAGATGGTATTTCATACGTTCAAACAGCTGAAGGGGCATACAACGAAGTAACAGATATGCTTCAAAGAATGAACGAATTAGCAGTTCAATCAGCAAACGGAACTAACACAACTACACAACGTGGTTACATCAATGATGAAATCAATGCATTGAAAGATGAAATCAACCGTATCGGTGCTGATACAAAATTCAATGGTTTAAGTGCATTCGGTAGTACAATCAGCTTCCATGTAGGTTCTGAAAATACTACAGCAGCACAAATCAAAGTTACTACAGCAAAATTAAGCACAACTTCAATCGGTATTGCTACAGTTACTGTTGGAACACAAGCTTCAGCTAGAGCATTCTTAGATTCAATCTCAGCTGCATTAACAAAAGTTTCTGGTTGGAGATCAGATCTTGGTGCTATTCAAAACAGATTAGAATATGCAATCAAGAACCTTGACAACGTAGTAGAGAATACTTCGACAGCAGAATCTCGTATCCGTGATACAGATATGTCTACAGAAATGGTTAGCTACTCAAATAACCAAATCTTAGCACAAGCTGGTCAAGCAATGTTGGCACAAGCTAACCAAGCTAACCAAGGTGTATTATCATTACTTTAATTAGTACTTAAGAATAGTAAGTGACCGTACGATTACTATAGAATCCCTCAACGTAAGTTGGGGGATTTTGTTTAAAAATAACACATAATGAGATGCCATGGATGGTATCAGTAATTCAAGGAGGAATTGTATTATGGTAGTTCAACACAATGCACAGGCAATGAATGCAAATAGAATGCTTAACATCACAGCGAATAAAACGGCGAAATCTACAGAGAAGCTTTCTTCAGGGTATAGAATTAATCGTGCTGCAGATGATGCGGCAGGTCTTTCTATTTCAGAAGGAATGAGAAGCCAAATCAGAGGTCTTACACAAGCTTCTCGTAATGCTCAAGATGGAATCTCTTACGTACAGACAGTGGAAGGTGCTTTAGGCGAAGTAACAGATATGTTTCAAAGAATAAGAGAATTGACGGTACAAGCAGCTAATGGAACCAATACAGATACGCAACGTGGCTACATTCAAGATGAAATAGCTGCACTTGCCATAGAGATTAATCGTATTGGTGAAGATACGAAGTTCAATGGGTTAAATGCATTTGGCTCGTCTATTACATTCCATGTAGGTTCTGAGAATACAGATGCAGCTCAGATTAAAGTTTCTACAGAAGTGTTATCAATAAATGAGCTTGTTTATTCAGCAATGGTAGATGATGTAAAGGAACAATTTGAGAATGATGAGTTTGATTGGTATGGTGTGTCAATTGGAGGATCTTGGGATGATTTATCAGAAGAAGACCAAGAGAAGTATATTGAATATGCCGATGATACTTGGGATAGTAGAACTTATTGGGTGAGAGCAGATTGGAGTCAAGAGGGAGCTAGACAATTTCTGGATGGAGTAGATAAATACATAGAGAAAGTTTCTGGCTGGAGATCAGATCTTGGTGCTGTTCAGAACAGATTAGAATATGCAATCAAGAATCTTGACAACGTAGTGGAGAATACTGCAACAGCAGAATCACGTATTCGTGATACAGATATGTCAACAGAGATGGTAGACTACTCTAATAATCAGATCTTAGCACAAGCAGGACAAGCAATGTTAGCACAAGCTAATCAAGCGAACCAAGGAGTTTTATCATTGTTGTAAGCTTGACTATTACTCATCTTATAATAAATGTAAAGAATAACGCTACACACTTTTTAGGTGGTAGCGTTATTTTGTATACTTTAAATGGTAATTAGAGACGTAACATACTAACACGTTCAGTAGTATCCTTATAGTCCATACAATTTTTATAGAAATCGTGAGCCATTTTATGATCGCCCAATTGCTCATAGACAAGTCCTAGCATATAATGAGAGGCAACTGTTTTATAAGATTGATTCGAATATATAGGACAGTTTAATGCACGAATAAAGTTTAAAATAGCATTGACAGCATTATTTTGCTTGTAGTAATAGGAACCAAGAATATAAGCCGCATCAGCAAAGTCGCCTACTGCTTCAGTAGACTTTTCTAGGAATTGAATGGCCTCAGAGGTTCTCTCTAGAGTATGTAATAGTTCGGCATAATCTATATAGAGTAGTTTGGTGTACAATATATCTGAAGGTGGGTTTTGAGATAATGCAATATCATAATGGTGCATGGCTTCTGGATACTTTTTTATATTTACAAAACTTCTTGCCAACTGAAATTGATGGTAGGTATTGTTAGGATCTCTGTCAACAGATTGTTGGAGCAAGGTGATATTTCGTTCGGTTTTCTTATTTTGTGCAATGTCACTGCCATCATAACCTGAATGAAGCATAGTAATAGGCAAAAGAATAGTAGTGGGAGGTGTGGTTTTCGGTTTAATAGGAACGACAGTTTCGTGAATAATCCCTTCATACTGGTAATAGTTACGGTGAAAGATACGTTCTAATTCAAAAAAATGATGAGTGACTTCCCCTTGTTCAGAAGTTAACTGATTGCTGTGCGAGACACACCCCATGCTTTTTGGATGCTGCTTTAAGAATTTGCTAACGGTCTTTACATCAAAGTCTTTGATGGTTTCATCACAATCAATAATAAGTATCCAATTATTAGTGGCTTTCGAAATAGAGAAATTTCTAGCAGCACTAAAATCTCCAATCCATTCAAAATCATAAACATATTCTGTAAAACGTTTGGCAATTAATTTCGTTTGATCAGTAGAACCAGTATCTACCACAATAATTTCAAAGTTATAAGGTTTTAGAGATTCTAAACAAGCTTGAATCGTTTCTTCTTCATCTTTAGCGATGATACAAACAGATATAGGTAACATAAGTAATCCTTTCTTAGTGTAAATGAGTATGATCTACGATCATGCTTGTTATATGGTAAGGTTCTTGATGCGTTTAGCCGCATCTCTATAATCAAGACAATTTTTATAGAAATCGTTAGCCATTTTGTGATTGCCCATTTGCTCATAAGTAAGTCCTAGCATATAATGAGATGCTACTGTTTTGTAATTCATATTTGAATAAACAGGACAGTTTAACGCTCGAATAAAGTTTAAAATAGCATTTACAAAGTTATTTTGCTTGTAATAATAGAAACCTAACAGATAAGCTGTATCTGCATAATCATCAATGGCTGCGTGGTGAGCTTCTAAGAATTGGATGGCTTCTGAGGTTCTTCCTAGAAGGTCTAGGACTTCTGCATAATCTACGTGTAATAACTTTGAATAGATTAGTGTAGTAGGTGGATTAAGCGAGAGAGCGATATCATAATGTTCTAATGCAGCATCCCATTTTGCAATGGCGGCATAACTTCGTCCTAATTGAAATTGGTGATAGATATTATTAGGATCTGTTTCAAGAGATTTTTCTAATAAGAGAATGTTTCTCTCTTGTTTCTTAATTCTTGTTTCTTCATCTGTATCGTAACCTAAGTGATGCAATGCAACAGGCACTTGTATAGAAGCGAAAGGTGTAGTCTCTGGATCAATGGGAACTGCATTTTCATGTATAATTCCTTCGTAGTGATAATATTTACGATGAATGATTCGCTCTAGTTCGAAACAGTTTTGACTAACTTCATTACTGTCAGAAGTTAATTGATCGATACGTATAATAGACCCCAGACTTGTTGGGTGATCTTCTAGCAGTTTTGTGACTTCTTCTACATTAAAATCTATTATAGTCTCGTCACAATCAATAATGAAGATCCAATCATTACTAGCCTTAGAAATAGAGAAATTTCTAGCAGCACTAAAATCTCCAATCCATTCAAAATCATAGATATGCTTCGTATAACGTCTAGCAATTAACTTGGTACGATCAGTAGAGCCTGTATCTACTACAACAATTTCAAAGTGATAAGGTTCTAGAGATTTTAAACAAGTTTGGATATTCTCTTCTTCGTTTTTGGCAATGATGCAAACAGATATTGGTAACATAAGTATTCCTTTCGTTATATAAATGTGAATTACGTTAATAAGTTTAATCGGTTCTTAGCAGGTTCATAATCGCCTGCTAATGTATAATGTTCTATAGCAAGTTGTATGCGATTGCTACACTCATAGATAACTCCCATATTATAATAGGCACTATAGGAGTTTACACCTTCTATAAAACAAGTAGGATACGTAGTAGCAAGATGAAATTGTTCAATTGCTTGCTCAAATAATGCGTTATTCATGTAGATTAATCCCATAAGAAATACGTAATCTGCACTACGATTAAAAGTATCATAGACTCGTTCTAATAACAAGGCATCTGAGAAACGCTTTAAGTTTAGTAGAGCGTACCCGTAAGATTCTACCATGGTCTGTACATATTCTTCCGCTGGATTCACTTCCATTTCTAGTCCAGTACGAAAGTATTCTACAGCTTTCTCATACTCTTGTAGAGTAAAATAACTTTGTCCTAGTTGAAAATAGATATAAGGAGTCTTGTTGCCCCTTTGTAAATCTTGCTCTAGCAATTGGAGGTTCCGTAAGCTTTTAGAACGAATGATTGCTTCGTCGCCATATCCCTCATGATATAAGGAAATGGGCAGTTCTATAGTAAGAATAGAAGCCTCCGTATTCTTACTAATGGGAACAATCTGTTCATGGATTCGACCTTCGTAATGAAAATAAGTCTTTGAGAAGAAACGAGCTAATCTTGAAGTATGAATATTTCTTACACCATTTTGTAAGAAGGGAGATTGTAGTTGAATACTTCCAATAGTAGCACTTGCTGATAGTGTTGGTAATAGGGAGGTAAGGCATTCTAGGGAAAGCTTTGTTAAATGCTCGTCACAATCTATAGTGAGAATCCAATCGTTTGTAGCTTTAGAGATACCATAATTTCTTGCCTTACTAAAATCATCACACCATGTAAATGTATACACATGAGAAGTATATTCTCTAGCCACTATAATTGTCTGGTCAGTAGAACCAGTATCAACAACAATCAGTTCAAAACCATAAGGTTCTAATCGTTGTAAACACACAGACAAATAATCTTCTTCGTTTTTTGCAATTATGCATACAGAAATAGGTACCATGAATGTCTCCTTATATAAATTATTTAATATTGTAATAATTGTACTATAAGTTAGAGAAAAAATCTATGATTTCTTATAAGTTTCATTAGCAAAGTTATCCACATAGGCAAGCTGTAAAAAGGAATAAAAATGGAGTTATACACCAAGTTAACCACACTATCCACAGAAAATTAGAAGATTTCGTGAAAATTGTGTGGAAAAATCATGGAATTGTTTTAAGAAAATTTTTAAAAAATTTACAAAATATTCACTGTAAAAACATAAAAAGTGTGGTACAATTAAGAAAATAAAAGTAAGGGAAGGTGAATCATATGAAATTTATTATTAGTGGAAAAAACATTGATGTAACAGATGGTCTTAGAAATGCAATTGAAGATAAGATCGGCAAACTAGAGAAGTATTTTACAACAGAAACAGAAGTATATGTAACGCTAGGAGTAGAGAGAGAACGTCAGATTATTGAAGTGACCATTCCTTTAAAAGGGAATGTGATTCGTACGGAACAAGTAAGTGATGATATGTATGTATCCATTGATTTGGTAGAAGAAGTAATTGAGCGACAATTGAAGAAGTATAAGAAGAAATTAATCTCTCAGAAACATACCCATAGTTTCTTGAAGCAAGATTATATGGATCAAGATTACCAAGAGAATGAAGAAGTGGTGATTACTCGCACGAAGCAATTCGAAGTGAAGCCAATGTATCCAGAAGATGCTTGTGTACAGATGGAATTATTAGGACATTCTTTTTACGTGTTTAATAACGCAGAAACAGGTCGGATTTGTGTTGCTTATAAGAGAAAAGGGAATACTTACGGATTAATTGAACCTGAATTGTAAAATAACATGACTTGTTATTGCAAAAGCAAGGGTGCTATGTTAGAATGTAGTGGTTGATAGGGATTGCAATGCGTAATCTATATCATAGCTTACAAGAAGCGATAAAATAAACTATGGAGGATGAAATGATGGCAAAGAAAGTAGTATTAGCAGGTGCTTGTCGTACAGCACTTGGTACAATGGGTGGGGCCTTAAGTCAAACACCAGCAGCAGAATTAGGTGCAATTGTTATTAAAGAAGCTTTAAATAGAGCAGGGGTATCTCCTGATCAAGTAGATCAAGTATATATGGGGTGTGTAATCCAAGCAGGATTAGGACAAAATGTAGCACGTCAATCCACAATCAAAGCAGGACTTCCTAATGAAGTACCAGCAGTTACTGTTAACGTGGTATGTGGTTCAGGACTAAATTGTGTGAATATGGCAGCACAGATGATTAAGGCAGGAGATGCTGATATTGTTGTTGCAGGTGGTATGGAAAATATGTCGTTAGCACCATACTCACTACCAAATGCACGTTTTGGATATAGAATGAACAATGGTAAAGTGGTAGATACCATGGTAAATGATGCATTAACAGATGCGTTTGAAGGATACCACATGATTCAAACAGCAGAAAATATCTGTGAAGATGCTAGATGGAAATTAAATCGTGAAGAATTAGATGCATTTGCAGCAGCTTCTCAACAAAAAGCAGTAGCAGCTCAAGAAGCGGGTGCTTTTGATGACGAAATCGTACCAGTCATGGTTAAACAAAAAAGAGAAATGGTAGAATTTAAAAAAGATGAAGGACCTCGTGCAGGAACTACAGCAGAATCTCTTGGAAAACTTCGTTCAATCTTCAAAGATGGTAAAGTAACAGCAGGTAATGCATCAGGCATTAATGATGGTGCAGCAGCAGTAGTTGTTATGAGTGAAGAAAAAGCAAAAGAATTAGGAATTACGCCAATGGCTACTTTCGTAGCAGGAGCATTAGGTGGATGTGAGCCAGAAGTAATGGGAATTGGACCAGTTGCTTCTACTAATAAATTATTAGCTAAAACAGGAATGAAGATTTCTGATTTTGATGTAATCGAAGCAAACGAAGCATTTGCAGCACAATCTATTGCAGTTGGCAAAGATTTAGGAATTGATGTAGAGAAACAATTGAATCCTAATGGTGGAGCAATTGCTCTTGGACATCCAGTTGGAGCATCAGGTTGTCGTATTCTAGTTACTTTGTTACATGAGATGAAGAAAAGTGGTGCGAAAAAAGGTTTGGCAACATTATGTATCGGTGGCGGTATGGGTTGTTCAACAATCGTAGAAATGGAGTAGAATATGGAATTTGTATTATATGAACAAAAAGGTGCCGTTGGTGTCATTACCATTAACCGTGAAAAAGCATTGAATGCTTTGAACTCAGGTGTATTAGATGAGTTAAATCAAATCCTAGACAATGTGAATCAAGAAGAAGTAAGATGTTTGATTCTAACAGGTGCTGGACAAAAATCTTTCGTGGCAGGAGCTGATATTGGAGAGATGAGTACATTAACGAAGGC
Organism: Eubacteriales bacterium; assembly: GCA_044425555.1. GTDB lineage: Bacteria > Bacillota > Clostridia > Lachnospirales > Lachnospiraceae > JAWXVE01. The sequence goes on along the minus strand of JAWXVF010000109.1, from coordinate 1,463 downwards.
AGAAGGAGAAGCTTTTGGTAAAAAAGGAAACGACGTATTCCGTAAATTAGAAGTATTCCCTATCCCTGTTATTGCAGCAATCAATGGATTCGCATTAGGTGGTGGATGTGAAATTGCTATGAGTTGTGATATTAGAATCTGTTCTGATAACGCGGTATTTGGTCAACCAGAAGTAGGTCTTGGAATCACTCCAGGATTTGGTGGAACACAAAGATTACCACGCCTAGTAGGTGCAGGTATGGCGAAACAATTAATCTATTCAGGAAGAAACATCAAAGCAGATGAAGCACTTAGAATTGGTCTTGTAAATGCAATACATACGAGTGATGAGTTAATGGGTGCTGCAGAGAAAATGGCTGCTGGCATTGCAAAGAATGCTCCTATTGCAGTTCGCAACTGTAAGAAGGCGATTAATGAAGGCCTTGATGTGGATATGGACAAAGCAATTGTAGTAGAAGAGAAATTATTCGGAGATTGTTTTGAAAGTTACGATCAAAAAGAAGGAATGACCGCATTCTTAGAAAAGAGAAAAGTGGAAGCATTCTTGAATAAATAGGTAATTATAACAAGCAAGGAATTAATTTCCTTGCTTGTTAGAGAACATAAAATACAATAATAGGAGGACATACCATGAAAGTAGGTATTATTGGCGCAGGTACAATGGGTGCAGGAATTGCACAAGCGTTTGCAGAAACAGAAGGATATGAAGTATATCTTTGTGACATTAATGAGGAATTTGCAGCAAACGGTAAGAATAGAATTGCAAAAGGATATGAAAAACTTGTTGCAAAAGAAAAGATTACGAAAGATTTCGCAGATGGTATTCTAGCAAAAATCTCTACTGGTACAAAAGAAATCTGTAAAGAAGCAGATTTAATTGTAGAAGCAGCTCTTGAAGTAGTAGATGTAAAACAAAAAACATTCAAAGAATTACAAGATATTGTTCCAGCAAGTTGTATATTTGCAACAAATACATCTTCTCTTTCTATTACGGAAATTGGTGCAGGTCTTGATCGTCCAGTAATCGGAATGCACTTCTTCAATCCAGCAAACAGAATGAAGTTAGTAGAAGTAATTGCAGGATTAACAACTCCAGCGGATATGGTAGACAAGATTAAGAAGATTTCAGAAGAAATTGGAAAAGAACCAGTTCAAGTAGAAGAAGCACCAGGATTCGTTGTAAATAGAATCTTAATTCCAATGATTAATGAAGCGATTGGTATCTTCGCAGAAGGTGTTGCTTCCGCAGAAGGAATTGATAAAGCAATGAAATTAGGAGCGGCTCATCCAATGGGACCATTAGCTCTTGGAGATTTAGTAGGACTTGACATTGTACTTGCAATTATGAATGTAATGTACGATGAAACAGGAGATTCAAAATATCGTCCACACCCACTACTTAAGAAAATGGTACGTGGTAAACAATTAGGAATGAAAACTGGAAAGGTTTTTATGACTATTCA
>JAWXVF010000108.1:0-9143 GCA_044425555.1 Eubacteriales bacterium | reverse complement strand
CATCACAGATTTTCAAGAAACGGACATGATGGAGAAAATTTTACAAAAAGACAACCTAAATAAAGCTTATAAGAAAGTAAAATCCAACAAAGGTGTAGGTGGAGTAGATAAGATGAGTGTAGAGGAACTTCTATCAGACCTTAAACAAAACCAAACACAATTGTTACATCAAATAAGAAATGGGAAATATAAACCAAATCCAGTCCAAAGGGTAGAAATACCAAAAGAAGAAAAGGGTAAAGTTAGAGAATTAGGAATACCAACAGTAGTAGATAGAGTGATACAACAAGCAATAGCCCAAGTATTAACACCTATTTACGGAGAAACAGTTCTCGGATAACAGTTATGGATTTCGACCAAACAGAAGTCAACATGATGCACGAAAGAAATGCCAAGAGTACGTAGATGAGGGATATGCCTATGTAGTGGATATGGATGTAGAGAAATTCTTTGATGTAGTAAATCAAAGTAAGATGATTGAGGTCTTATCAAGAAGTATAAAAGATGGGAACGTCATCTCACTGATACACAAATATCTCAATGCAGGAGTAATAAAAGGTGGCGTATTTGAGAAAACAGAACGAGGTTTAAGTCAGGGAGGTCCATTAAGTCCATTGCTTAGTAACATAATGTTAAATGAATTAGACAAAGAACTAAGGAAAAGAGGTCATTGCTACGTACGTTTTGCAGATGATGCAATGATATTTTGTGGAAGTAAAAGAAGTGCACAAAGAGTATTAGAATCTATCACCCAATTTATAGAAAAAGAGTTATTTCTGAAAGTGAATCAAGAGAAAACAACAGTTGCCCATATAAGTAAAGTGAAATTTTGGGGGTATACATTTTACCGATATAAAGGGAAATGTAAACTGAGAATACACAAGAAAAGTGTAGTGAAAATGAAGCAGAAGCTAAAAGAATTAACCAAGCGAAGCAATGGATGGGGGAATGAGTTCAGAGCTTTGAAACGCAAGGACTATATTAGAGGATGGATAAATTATTTCAAGCTAGCAGATATGAAGAAACTAATGCAAAAGACAGATGAATGGTTAAGACGTAAAATACGAGCAATCTATTGGAAACAATGGAAAAAGGTTAGAACAAGGTATAAAATGATTCGAAAATACAACTTACCAAAATGGAAAGTACATGAAATGGCAAATTGTAGAAAAGGAATATGGCGTGCTACAATTATGTTGAATAGTGTACTAACAAACAAAGAAATAGCCAATCTAGGATTTATATCCATGACTGACTATTACTTGAAAGTATGTGAAAACTAAAGAACCGCCGTGTACCGACCTCTCGATTGATTATTAGAAAAGAAAATACTGAGCACTTTTGAAAGTAATAAGAATTACAATTGTTATAATAAGAGCAGTTCGCTGCATCTTCTTATCCAACGTATTATTTTGTTCTAACATTTCAGTAATTGTCGGGGGTACATCTTCGGTAGTATGTTGTAAGTTGTCCATTATAGTGCCTCCTTGTGGTATTAATGTTCTTGTATTATAGAATACTTAGGAAATATAACATAACTGAATGTTTATTTCAAGATTTTGTAACATTGTTTTAAATTATGAACATCGTATGTATTATCTATTGTCACTATAGCATGAACAAAATAAGATAACAATGGAAGAAATCTAAAAAATTGTTAAGATAATATAAACAATAGAAATTATATCTAAACTAAATGAAATAATTGTGAAAAGGAAGAATTGTTTGGGAAAAACAAAAAAATACAGAAGCTGTAACTATTCTACAGCTTCTGTATATCTACACTTAGGGTAATTAGAACATCCAAAGAATGTATTACCTGTATGTTCCCCTCGTTTGGCAATTCTTTTTACCATAGTACCTCCGCATCGGCTACATAGTTTACCTTCTTCTGATTGGAGCTCTTGTGTAACTGATTCAGATGCATCACTTTCTACGAGAGGTTTGGTATCTTCAGGTGCAGGTGGTACAAGTTTTCTATATTGTTCCATATAATGTCTAGGGTTTTGAGTTCCTTTCTCTAAAAAGAACTGTGCAATAGACTCCATAATTTTTTCGCTAGATTGTTCCTTAGAGGTGTTTGAATTTTTAATAAATCTAATTAATTGATCAACACCAATGATTTTATGTTTGATATCTTTTGGAGCGTATTTCACATTAATTTTTCCATTTGGATTTGCCATAATAACAATAGGAATATATTGGTTCTCAAAATTCTTTTCAAAAAAATGTTTTAATACAATATTTCTTTTGCTTTCTTTTCTGATTGCTTTTATGACTTGTAGATGTCTTTCACATTGGGTAATAGGTGAGTATATTTTTCTAGAATCTTTGCCAAATTTGCGAATAAAATCGCCTGTATTTTCTACTACAACATCTCCATACATATTTTTACATTCTACCACAAAATGTTTATCTCTTGTAATAATGAGAAAGTCAATTTGTGCAGAGAGATCTTCGTATTCTAAATATAAATCTTGAATAACCATCATAGGAATACCACTATGTTTTAACTCATAGATAATTGCCCCTTCGCCTTTTTGACCAAATTCTAAATTTTTAATAGCTTGTTCAATGGTGGTTTTATCTTTTCCACTTGCTAATGGTAAAATTTCTTTTAACTCTTCTAAATCATATTGTATTGTGGTGGATTCATTCATAAATGTTGCATTTTTAATTTTATCAAATAATCCCATGTAATAGTTCCCCCTTTTATTTACAAATTATAGCATATTCACTTATTTTTTGCATCTAAATAGAGAGTTTATTTTGTGACAAGAACATTAAACATAAATAATTCTATTTACATACAAGGTGAGAAGATATAAAATGAAGGGTATATAGATGATGGGGGGGAGAGAGTGTAGGTGTATAAGATAAAATGTATCTATAAAGCAAGCTACAGTAACTCCACTTGTGGATAGACTAGTAAGGAGAGAATATGAAACAGAATAAACAAGAGATATTTGAAAACGTAAAACCATCAAAAGCTGTATGGACATTGGTATTACCTACCATTATTGGTATGTTTGTTATGGAATTTTATAATATAGTAGATACCTATTTTATAGCCCAAACGAATGATCTAATACAAATAGTCGCTGTATCGCATGCAATGCCTGTGTTTATGATATTGGTGGGATTAGGCAACTTATTTGGCATTGGTGCAAGTTCTAATATATCAAGAAATTTAGGTTCAAAAAATCTAGATATAATAAAAAATATATCAGCCACTGCATTTTATTTAGCTATAGTGACAGGGATAATATTTGGTGGAATTTGTTTGATGGAAATGAAGGAGCTTACCTTATTTTTAGGAGTAAATGAACTGAATACAGAATATGTTGGTGGAGGATATTTAACATTGATTGTGATAGGAGCACCATTTATCATAACTGCATCGGTGTTATTTCATATCATTAGAAGTGAGGGTAATGCGAAAACTGCAATGTTTGGGATGCTGTTTGGTGCAATCGTTAATATAGTATGCAATCCTATTTTTATATTTGGTTTAGATATGGGAGCTCTTGGTGCAGCACTTGCAACAGTAGTTGCGAATGTGGTAGCAATCCTATTTTATGTTACAATGATATTGAAAAATAATGATACTGCAATTAATTTATCATTTAAAAATATAATGATGAAAAATAAGGTGTTCATTAATATTGTAACAATAGGTATGCCTGCATTAGTGATCAGTTTACTTGCAAGTAGGTCAACATTTCTCTATAATTGGCATCTAAATCCATATGGAGATGAAGCTGTTGCAGCAATGGAGATTGTTATGAAAATATCAATGCTATACACGGCGATTTTTATGGGAATTGCCATAGGTGTTCAACCGCTTTTAGGCTATTGCTATGGTTCGAAAAAGGAGGAAAGATTTAAGGAATCATTGTTTTATACACTTAAAGTTTCCGTTATAGTAGGTATAGTTTTCTTAGGTTATACATATGTTGCATCAGGTAATACAATAGCAGGAGCTATATATGATCCGCTTATTATTTCTTATGAGACACAGATGTTAAAAGCACAAATTATAACAGCACCTATCGTTGGTATTGTATACATTTCAATGTCCACAATGCAATCCACAGGTGGAAGTTTGCTAGCTATGATTTTATCATTAAGTAGACAGGGGATTGCTTTTATACCTACGATTTTTATATTGGCCAATATACTAGGGTTTAAAGGGATAATTTGGGCACAACCTATTGCAGATGTGCTTACACTTGTTTTAGCAGTAATAGGTATACAAAATTTATTAAAAAGTTTTGGAAGCAAAGTATAAGTTAAATGCTATCATAATCTGTATTATCCAAGCTTTCTTATTTTGGATTGGGCATTTATATTATATAGATACAGGTCTTAATTTCTGGATTATTTCTCCTGTTGTTGCACTGTCGTTTGGTTAATAATAGTCATAACAAAAAACATTGGCTTTTCAATGATGGCACACGCTTTAGTTAATACAATATCTCAAATAGTTATGTTTTACTATAAAGTCGTTTAAATAACATAATTTAACAAACTTATACGGAGTAAAATCTGTGTGTGTTTTCTTTTGCACAAAAAATTGACTAAACTTAAAAAATCTAAATTTATATCACATATAAAAAAGGTTGAAAACGAAGCTGAAGCGATAGAATTTATTAACCAAATCAAAAAGAAGCACTACGATGCAACGCATAATTGTAGTGCATAAAAAGTTGTTAAAACAGGTGATTTTAAAGTATTAATGTAAATATAGTGGAAAATTACATAAATAATTGATGTAGACCTCCCACTGATGTAAAATATCAATTATGGAGGTTTTGTTTTATGAAAGATGAGTTTTATAATGCTATTTATTCATTGGATTGTGTAAAGGACAATTAGAATTTTATCCATATTCAAACATAATTTCACAATTAATCATGGTAGATGAAGTGAAATGTCATTTTGCTATTGAGGGAGAAGATTATTCTTATGAAGATATTATTACTTCCATCTATTCTAAGCAGTCAAGTGTAGTAAAAATATATGTTGAACACCTTCTGGCGATAGAACAAATCATTCAAACAGGGTGTGAGGAATTTACAATATTACTCCCAAGCCATTACGGAAAGATACAGTATGAAATAAGTGGAGTTGGTGACTTAAGAGTTGGAACAAGACAAATACAGTTTAAATCGATTACACACAAAATATGAAGATTTTATAGAAAAATCCCTCATGTGCAGAAATGATTATATTGTTATATCAGCTGTGTATAGAGAAAGACACTTAGAAATGGAAAAGCAGATCGTGGATATAGAAAAAGAATTATTCCGATACTGGGAGGAAGAATCATCACAAAATAAAGAAATATGTAAAGAGTTGGGACTAGAAAACATGACTATAGAAGATAGAATAAGGTTTGGAGGAATTAAGTACATTAAAAATAATGGAGCAATCTAGCCAAGTGAAAGATATTTGCTTTAATGTAAAACTTGAATTAGCAGTAAAAATATCATATAATACTATCGATAAGTTTATTAATAAAGATATTAAGGAGAAAGTATGGATACGAATGATTTATTGTCATATGCTATAGGAGAGATAGAGAATATTAAAGTCGGAGAAAAAATATTGCTTAAGGATTTATTTAAAGGATATGAATGGAATCGTATTGCTAGAAAAGATCGTTTACTTCTAGGGACACTATTTTTAAATTCAGTAAACAATAAACAAATTAAAAACCTTAGTACTTACACTAAATCCGCGTCAGGGCAACAACAATATGTAAGAATAGATTAGGTTTATCAAGGAGATTATGATGATAGTAAAATTAACATTGCGAGTTGTAGAAGATGATGAAATTCAACTAAAAGAGTTTACGTTTACATGTAGTGTGGAAAACGAAATGTTGTTATGGCAAGCAGATGAACATGAAGATATTAGCATTTGGACAAATAAAGCAATGACACAAGTTAATAAAGTAGAAAAGGAGAGCTTGATTAGCGACACTAGAAAAGAAATTGAAGAAATGTTTTTGTCTAATTTATTTGAACAAGAACAAATCAAATCTAGTGATGAATTTTCAGGCGTTGAGCATGAGCATAGTGATAATGCTGTTCAAAAAGATAAACAAGCAGATAAAAAACCATATGATCCAAAAAAAATAAGAATTGATACAAGACCCTTTAGTGTACGATATTTAGTTGATCTTATAGAAGCAGGGGAGATAGAACTTTCGCCAGATTTTCAAAGAGAATTTGTATGGACGGATATTAAAAGAAGATCTAGGTTAATAGAATCTTTGATGCTTAGAGTTCCATTACCTGCATTTTATTTAGCCCAAGATGAAGAAGGTCACTTTAAAGTAGTTGATGGTATGCAAAGACTGACCGTTATACATTCTTTTATTAACAATGAATTTAAACTGAAGGGATTAGAATATCTAACAGAATATGATGGCTGCTGGTTTGATAAGAAAAAGAAAAGTGGCGACGTCATTCCAGATATGTATAAGCGAAGAATTGAACAAACACAATTATTTATTAATATTAGGTTCAAGTGTCAAAACTATACCAATACATAATTTTGACTTTTCAGAAGAATTAAACTACTATATATAGTTATTGATTTCGCAACAACCAACTTATATTGTGGTGTGTGTTTCGGAAAATGTGTTATTACCATAAAAATCATGTTTTGACACCTAAACCATATTATTGATCCAGATACTCCTAGTAATGTTAAATACGATATATTTAAACGAATTAATACAGGTGGAAAAGAACTGAATGCCCAGGAAATAAGAAATTCATTGGCAGATGACAATACTAGGGCATTTATTAATAAATTATCTAACTCTAATGAATTTTTGGAAGCAACAAATAGGAGCATCAAAAAGACGAGAATGGCAGATAAAGAAATTGTGCTTAGGTTTATAGCCTTTTATTTGGCAGATAATCTCATGCTCGACCAACTCTCTTATAAAGGGAATATGGATAATTATTTAGATGATACTATTGAATTGATAAATAAGTCTAAGGAATCTGAGTTAAGAGTCATAGAGATGGATTTTCAAAAAAGTATGCAAAATGCTTATATCATTTTTGGGGAAAAAGCCTTTAGAAGGACAAGTTATATAAATAAGGCGTTATTTTTAGCTCTTTCAAGACTGCTTTACAGATATGAGAAAAATTATATTGAAAATAATAAGTTTCTTATTGAGAAAAGATTTCATGAGATGATAACAAAGGACGAAAAATATATTGAGGCCTTATCAAGTGCCACTAATGATGTGGAAAAAATTAAGACAGCTTTAGCTAAAACAAAAATAGTTTTGGAGGGTAAAGATGATAAAAAATATAACAATTGAAAATTACAAATGCTTTAGCAATAAAACTAAAATAGAAATGGCAAATCTTACAGCATGTTTAGGGATTAACTCGGTTGGTAAATCATCATTGATACAAACATTGCTGTTATTCAAAGCCACATATGATGAAATAGTATCGACAGGTAATTATAGAAATAGTACTGTTTATATTGGTCTTAATGATAAATACGGATTACAACTTGGTGATGTACATCAAGTGATTTCTGCAAATGGAAAGGATTCAGTAGTTCTATCTTGTGAGGAAGTGACATTTCAGTATTGTGAATCTAATAATGAATTATTATTTCAAGTTGATGTAAATGTTGAAAAAGGTGAAGTTCTAGGAAAATCATTATGCAAGAATAAGTTGTATTATTTGAATGCAGAAAGATTAGGACCTAGAAATTACCAAACTATGCCTAGTAAATTTATTGATCACTGCGGATATAATGGGGAATACACATTTGATTTTGTAAATAAAAAAATGACCAGTAATATTGATGAAAAACGTAAATTTCCCTCTGATGAAAAGCAGACAATAACTTTTGAAAAGCAATTAGAGTATTGGTTGCAATATCTAGTTGATGGTGTAGAAGTGAATTTTATTTAATTCCTGATTATTATAGATTTAAACAAAGTATTTTGGCAGGCGAAATTAAGAATGATTTTGTAAATGACTTATCTGAATGTTTTTCTAGAATTTATTTTCATTCAGGAGATGAAGAAGTAAAAGAGGGAAAGTCAATTGTTGTACATATAGGGACACACCTATAGAGAGTACATATATAAGCGAAAAGGTATGTATAATGAGTGATTATAAAATAATATATGGTGATAAAGAAGATGTATACTCAGATGAAATTATTGAAAAGAAATCGAGATTTATTGCGTATATAAAAAAGGTTGAGACAGAACAAGAGGCTGTAGAATTTATAAATAGTATTAAAAAGAAGCACTACGATGCAACACATAATTGTAGTGCTTTCGTGATTGGAAAAAACAAAGAGTTTATGCGCTCTAATGATGACGGTGAACCAAGTAGTACGGCAGGAAAACCTATGTTAGATGTGCTATTAGGTAGTGGAATTGTTAACATTGCAGCAGTAGTGACACGGTATTTTGGAAAAATAAAATTGGGTCAAGGAGGATTGTGTAGAGCGTATACGGATGCAACAAAGGCAGGACTTGCTAAGTGCCAAGTTGCAACTATGAGTCTAGGAAAACGAGTGAGAATCAAAACTGATTATAGTACTATTGGGAAGATACAGCGCGAGATAGAACAACGAGGTTTGGGACAAGAACATAGCGAGTATACGGATGTAATTATACTGACGATAATAATTCCTGTAAATGAAGTGGATGAATTAAAGGATAAAATTGTAGAACTTAGTGCAGGGAAGAGTCAAATTGAAGTAGTGGATGAAGTATATTTCGAGAAGAGGGAAGAAGTATAGGGAATAAATAGAAATTCAAAAGGGAATGAAACATATATTTATAAATTTTAATTATACAACTATTCTAGAAGACGTATATAAGATTTCGCCTGAAAAAATTCACTATATACATGGGAAAAATAAATGAACACACATTATTGGTGGGGCATGATAAACATAGTAAGTTTGACGAAAAATCGTATGATGAGTTCATTGAGGGTGCTACACCGATACTTGCTTGTTTGTATTATATTTTATCGGTTCTGGATTTGGAAAAATAACTTCTGCTTTTATCTATGAATATTCTATATCAGAAGATAACAAAGAAATTACATTAAATATAAGTGTTGCTTCCTCAGCGG